>CAMATG010000303.1 GCA_945860645.1 Candidatus Sulfopaludibacter sp. SbA3
CACCGGCGGCCCCCGTGACTACCCGGATCAGAAGCTAGATCCGGGTAGTCGTAACGGTTAATCCGCATTCGGTCGAAGCCCAACCGCACCCCATTTTCGTCGACAGGGGTGGCTCGATCCTTCGGGCCACATAGGGTTGATAACCGAAAATGCCACCGCGGCGGCGCGCCTTCAGGCCGCCGCAAACAGGGCGCACGCGGCCTCAAACTGCCCCGCCAAACCGCGCTGAAGTGCGAGAAACCCGCGCACCCCCACCGATGCAACTCACCAGCGCAAGGACCGGGCTCGCCCACCGAAGCCCATCGGGCGAAGGTGGGAACTACCATAAAACTATGGAACCCTGGCTCTCCGGCGCCCACGCCGCCCTCGCGCCCATCCCGCGCCTCCTCCGCTGCTCGCTCGACCAATCCGAAGCCGACATCCGCCACTGGACCGCCGGCCTCACCGAAGAACAAATCTGGCAAAACCACCCCACCGCCGGCTCCATCGGCTTCCAACTCCGCCACCTCGCCGGCTCCATCGACCGCCTCATCACCTACGCCAACGGCCAGCCCCTGACCGCCGAACAGCTCCAATTTCTCAAAGCCGAAGCCACCCCCGGAGCCACTAAGGAACAACTAATCGCAGAAATCAAAACAGCCTACGAAACCGCCCACCACTTCGCCCAGCACGCCAAGGACTTCGAAGCCCCCCGCTACATCGGCCGCCAGCGTCTGGAAACCCCGCTCGGCGTCCTGCTCGCCCACATCGCCGAACACACCCAGCGACACACCGGCCAACTCATCGTCCTCTGCAAATTCGCCTATAGCTCCGATAGGTAAATCCATCCCCCGCGCCACTTGCGTTCAGGGAAAATGGAAGTGATGGACCTGCACCAGCTTCGCTACTTCCTCACCCTCGCCCGCACCGGTAGTTTCGTCCGCGCCGCCGAAGAGGAAAACGTCGCCCAGCCGTCGCTATCCCAGCAAATCAAGAAGCTCGAAACCTCCCTCGGCGTCCCGCTCTTCGACCGCCTCGGCCGCTGCGTCCGCCTCACCCACTACGGCGAAGCCCTCGTACCCCGCGCTGAAGACCTCCTCCGCACTGTCGGCGAGACGAAGAAGGAGATGGCCAGCCTCCAATGTCCCGACAGCGGCAAACTCGCCGTCGGCGTCATCCCGACGATTCTCCCCTATGCCATGGCCCGCCCCATGGCCGCCTTCCGCGACGCCGCCCCGCAAGTCCAACTCGACATCCACGAAGGCACCACCGAACAACTGCTGGACCTCCTCCGCACCGGCAATCTCGACATCGCCATCCTCGCCCTGCCCATCAAGCAGCCCGAGATCGTCTGCGCCGAGCTCTTCCGCGAACCGCTCCTGGTCGCCGTCCCCGAAAACCATCCGCTGGCCTGCCGTTCCAGCCTAGCCGTCCCCCAACTCCTCAGCGAACGGATGCTCCTCCTCCGCGAAGGCCACTGCCTCCGCGACGATGTTCTAACGGTGTGCAACCGTGCCAACGTCCAATTCCAGCAGATCTTCGAAAGCGACCATCTGGCCTCGATCTTCTCGCTCGTCGCCAACGGCTTCGGTATCAGCATCGTGCCCGGTCTCGCCGCCGCCGAGGCCCGCGGATGCGCCCTCATCCCGCTCGCCCCCGCGGGCGTCCGCAAAATCGGCTACGCCCAAGTCCGCGGCCACCACGCCCTACCCGTCCAGAAGCGCTTCATCACCTTCCTGAAATCCACTACCTGGCTCCCCGCGAATTCATAGCCGACACCCCACCGCAGCAACAACACCCTCCGGGACATGCTTCAGCGTGTCCCGAGACGCGACACCGGCCCGCACACGCCGTCGCCTGCGGCCTCTGCCCCACGAAGCACAAGCCCCCTCCGGGGACACGCTCAAGCGTGTCCCCAATCGCGACAACAGCCCCCAAACGCGACAGCCCAGAAACCCTACAGCCCGTCGTCCGGCGCCTCGCCCAACGTCACGGTGACCTTCATGCTCCGCCCATTGCGGAATATCGTCAGCTCCATGACATCCCCGGCCCGCTTCTTCGCCAGCGCCGTCGCAATCGCGTCCCGCGTCTCGCACGGCCGGCCATCGATCGCCATGATCAAATCGCCGCCCACGCCCACTTCGTAGTTCCCGATAATGACGAACTCGCGCGGCCCGACAATCCCGGCTCGCTCCGCCGCCGTCCCACGCTGCACGCTCTGCACCAGCAACCCGCCATCGGCCGGCAGCCGCAGCGCCTGCGCCCACTCGCCCTGCACCAGAATCGTCTGCACGCCAAAGAACGGACGCTTGAAGCTCTTCCCCGCCCTGTAGTCGTTCAACATCGTTTTGGCCTTGGCAATCGGCATCGCAAAGCCAATGCCAATGTTCCCATTCGGCCCGTAAATCGCCGTATTGATCCCAATTACCGCCCCTTGGGAATCCAACAGCGGCCCGCCCGAATTGCCCGGGTTAATCGCCGCATCGGTCTGCACCATGCCTTCCAACTCGCGGTTGCCCTCGTCCCGAATCGTCCGGTTCAGACTGCTGATAATCCCGGTCGTCAACGTCCCGTCCAACCCGAACGGATTGCCAATGGCGAGCACCTTCTGCCCCACCTGCAACCCCTCCGACTCGCCCAGTCGCAGGAACGGCAGCTTCTTCCGCGGCGTGATCCGCAGCAAGCCCAAATCGTTCCCCGGATCCTTCGCCAGCACCTCGGCGTCGTACTTGGACTGATCGCTGAACGTGACCACAATCTTCTGCCCGCCGGCCAGCACGTGATTGTTGGTGAGAACCAGTCCCTTCTCCCCGTCAATCACAAACCCCGACCCCGTCTCGCGGCTCGGAATCAGCTCCGAAAACCACCCGCGCCGGTACACCGTGCTCGAGATGTTCACCGTCGCCGAGCGGGCCTGCTTGTAGATGTCGATGTTGTTGAGCTCATCGGAACTCAACCCCGCCCCGCTGACCCGAGCCTCCTGGAACAACGGCGTGTCCCGCAGGCTACCCGACACCGGCAGAAACCGGTTCTTCGCCACGGTCGTCAGGTACACAAACGCGCCGGCAAACAGCCCGGCCATGATGAGATAACGGAAGCGCTTCATAGGCCTCTGAGTTGATTATAAACGTCCACGGTTTGCCGCCGCGAGTCGTCGAACGACACCGACGTATCTATGACGTAGTCAGCGACCTTTCGTTTCTCGTCGTCCGAAAACTGCCGCGCCAACCGCGCCTCGGTCTCCTCCCGCGTCCAGCCGCTGCGGGCCATGGCGCGCGTCACCTGTAGCTCCCGGCCGCACACCGTCAGGACGACCTTGTCGAACCGCCGCCAGGCGCCCGTCTCCACATAGATCGCCGCCTCGCAGATGACAATCGCGTCCGGATCGGACGCCGCGAACCCTGCCACGCGCTCCTGCCGCAGCGCCTCCACCGCCGGGTGGACGATGGCATTCAGCGCCTCCAGCCGGGCCGGATCGGGGAACACGATGGCCCCCAGACGACGCCGATCGATGCAGCCATCCGCGCCCAGAATGCCCTGCCCAAACAGCGCCACCACCGGCCCAAACGCCGCCCTGCCGGGCAGCAGCGTCTCATGCCCCAGCCGGTCGGCCTCCAGCCGGTAACAGCCCAGCTCTTCGAAGACGGAGCCGACAAAGCCCTTGCCCGTCGCCATCCCGCCCGTCAGCGCCACCTGCAGCATTAGGCCAAACCCTCCACACTCGCCACCCTCGGCCGCTGCGCGCGACTCGGAAGGACACTGAAGCCGAAACCCTTCCGAGTACAATGCAGAGCTGGCCCAAACGCATCCAGCAGCATCACGCCTGACGGCGCTCGGCCGCCTCCACCGTGTTCACCATCAGCATGGCGATCGTCAACGGCCCCACACCACCGGGCACCGGCGTCCAGTGGCTCGACAGCTCGGCCGCGTCGTAGGGGTGCATATCGCCCACCAGCACGCTGCCCCGCTTGTCGAACGCCGCCACCTTGTCGCTGCCCTCGCCGAAAATCCGGACCACGTCCTCGCGCTTGTCCAGCCGGTTGATCCCCACATCGATCATCACCGCGCCGGGCTTCATGTGCGCCCGCGTCAGCATCGCCGGCCGGCCAATCGCGCCCACCAGAATGTCGGCCCGCTGGCACTCCGCCGCCAGGTCCGCCGTTCGCGAATGGCACACCGTCACCGTCGCGTGGGCATGCAGCAGCAGCATCGCCATCGGCTTGCCGACAATATCGCTCCGGCCCACCACCACGGCATGCTTCCCGGCCACCGGGATCCCGGACCGCCGCAGGATCTCCATCACGCCCGAAGGGGTACACGGACGCGGGCTGGGCCGGCCAATCGAGAGGTTCCCGACGTTGGTCGGATGAAAGCCATCGACGTCCTTCTCCGGCGAGATCGCGTCCAGCACCCGCTGGGTATCGACGTGCTTCGGCAGGGGCATCTGCACCAGAATCCCGTCAATCTCCGGCCGCGCGTTCAGCTCCTGCACGATGGCCAGCAGCGCGTCGGTTGAGATGTCGGCCGGCGGCGTCAGCTTCTCGCTCACCATGCCCAGCTCCGCGCAGGTCTTCACCTTGCTGCCCACGTACACTTCGCTCGCCGGGTCGTTGCCAACCAACACCACGGCCAAGCCGGGCTTCCGCGAGAGCTGAGCGATCCGTGGCTTCAGCTCCTCCAGAATCTCGTCGCGTACCCGCTTGCCGTCCAAAATTTGCGCCATGGCTCCATTATCGCCCCTTCCTTCCCGGCACTTCCAGCCGTATGCTGCCGGCCAAAGGCCGCCTTATCAAACGCTCCCGCCGGCAGTTCCTCCCGCTTGCCCTCGCCCTGGGCTGCGACCTGACGCCCGCCATGGCCGACCGCGACATCGGCCTCTACATCCACCTCTCAGGCGTCTGGGATTCGCTGGCCATTCAGGAGCATCCCGAGTACTACTCGCACGCCGGCGTCCGCAACCTGCCCAAGAGCCCCACCGCTACCGTCCGATTGACTTTGCCAGCGGGGACTAACTCGGCAGCGCCAGTACCCGCGCCGCCGTCAAGCCATGGGACCTGATGGCCTGGGGCTTCCAGCACATCCCCAATGGCATCATCCCGCTCAGCATCAAGACGGCCCTCCATGGAACAGGAGGCCTCCGAGGCGTTTTCGCTCCAAACCGAAACCGTACCTTCGACCGGCGGCCACGAAGGAGGCCAGACGCTGCCGCACCTGCTGAAGACCACGGGAATGCAGGTCACGGCCGAGTACGCCGTGGGGCCGATCAGAATCAACGGGCGGCCGGCCGGCGTCGGGCAGGGCACGGCGAACCGCGTGGGAATCCGTTCGATCCTGGTCTTTACGCCGTAGGATATGCTGGGGAAACTCTATGACGATCAGTTGCCTCCTGGTGCTTTCCCGCCAGCTGGGTTCGGTACCGGCGGCGATCCGCCAGTTCGAGGAGCAGGACTACCCGGAGCGGGAGCTGGTGATCCTGGATGCGAACTTGCTGGCGGGGCTGGTGGACATCCCGGCGTCACCGCGGATCCGGCTGCTGCAACTGCCGGCGGGGATGAACCGGGAGGCCCAGTTGCGGTTCGCGGCCCAGAACGCCGATGGCGACCTGATCTGCGAGTGGGAGGCCGGGGCTTGGCAGGCGCCGGGGCGGCTGGCGGCGCAGAAGCGGAAGACGCGGACGGCCACCGTATTGGACTCGGCGGCGGGCACGCGGATGTGGCGGCGGGAGGCGATGGAGGCCGACCCCGTCCCGATCCCCGGGGCGAAGTTGTTCCGGACTGGGCCGATTGCCCGGGAGGGGCGGGCGCCGTTGGTGAGCTGCGTGATGCCGACGCGGAACCGGCGGTGGGCGGTGCCGCTGGCGCTGGAGTGGTTCGCGGCGCAGGACTATCCGTCCAAGGAACTGCTGGTGATCGACGACGGCGAGATGCCGGTGGAGGACCTGGTGCAGGGGCACCCGAACGTCCGGTATCTGCGGCCGAATGCGCGGCTCTCCGTGGGGGCGAAGAGGAACCTGGGTTGCCGGCAGGCGCGGGGCGAGTTCGTGGCCCACTGGGACGACGACGACTGGATGGCGCCGGGGCGGCTGTCCTACCAGGTGGGTTCGTTATTGGAGGCCGAGGCCGATCTTTGTGGCGTGGAGCAGATGCTGTATTGGGAGCCTCTCAATGGGCAGGCGTGGCGGTATGTGTACCCGGCCGACCAGCCACGGTGGGTGGCGGGGGGTTCGTTTTTGTACCGGCACTCGGCGTGGGAGAAGCAGCCGTTCGAGGACCTCAATGTCGGCGAGGACAATCGGTTCGTTTGGGCGCTGCCGCCGGAGCGGGTGTTACCGTTGGCGGAGTTCGACTTCTACGTGGCGCTGCTACACGCGGGGAACACGAGCCTCAAGATGATCGAGCCCACGCGGTGGGCGGCGGCTGACGCGGGGGCTGTGACGCGGTTGATGGGTCCGGCGGCGGCGCGGTTCCGGGAGGCGTTGCCGGCTGTAGATACTTCGCGGCGGAACAGCTATCAGCCGCCGGAGGCGCCGTTGCGGCCGGGAGCATCGAAGGAGCCGCCGCGGTTCCCGGTGGCGGAGGTTCCCTCGTTCACGCTGGCGCGGGCGGAGCACCTGGCGCTGCCCGAGTTCGCGGCGTTCAACAACGCCGTCACGCTGCCCTACATGCGGCAGTGGGAGCTGCCATTTGCCCTGTTCCAGGCGAGGCTGGGGGAGGAGATGACGGTGCTGGACTGCACCATCAACCCGACTTGCCTAGGCGAGGCGATTGAGCAGTTGTACCCGCGGGTGATCTACCACCACTGGCAGCCGCTGCCGAACGGGCGGCTGAGCCTGCCGCAGGGGCAGGCCTTCGACCGCGTGTTTTGCATCAACACGCTGGAGCATCTGTTGGCGCCCGAGCGGGAGCAACTGATGGCGGCGATGGCGGCGCTGTTGAAGCCGGGCGGGCTGCTGATCTGTACTTTGGACCAGTATTTTGCGTCGGCCTGGAAGGACCCGGCTTGGCTGGGGACGGGGCTGCTGCGGGCCGATGGGGCCGAGGTTCCCAATGGGTTCAACCGGGTGGGCCCGGAGGAGTTGGCGGCGCTGGCGGCGCGGCATGGGCTACGGGCGGATGGCGTGCCGCCGGGGAAGGCTCGGGAGCGGGATGCGGCGTTGTTCCTGAACCCGGCGCCGTTCGGGCATGGGTCGCTGGGGGCGGTGTTGCGGAAGGGGCGGGCGGCGAAGTTTGCCGGGGCGCGGAAGGTTGTCTTGGCGCTGTTGAGTTGGAACACGCGGGACATTACGTTGGAGGCGCTGTCGGCGCTGGAGACCGAGGCGAGGATGCTGGCGCGGTTGGGGCATGTGGCGGCGATTTGTGTGGTGGATAACGGGTCGACGGACGGGGCGTCGGAGGCGTTGCGGAAGCGGAAGATTGGCGTGCCGCACCGGGTGATCCGGAACAGAACGAACCTGGGGAATTCGACGGCGCGGAACCA
>CAMATG010000304.1 GCA_945860645.1 Candidatus Sulfopaludibacter sp. SbA3
ATCAACGCCAGCGGCGCCAGATTGTGCAGATACTCCATCGGCTCGGCGTCATTGCCCACCGCCAGAATGTCGCGCAACAAGCGCGCGTTCACTCCGCGGAACCGGACCCCGCGAATCGCCTCTTCCCGGCCGTCCGGGTACACGCGATACACCTCGAGCGGCGAACTAAACGGTCGCGCCGACCCGGACCCCTGCATCGCATTCGCCAGCCGCCGCAACTCCACATTGCTCGCGCTCGACGGATAGTCCAGCCGCCTTACCAGAATCCCGTACGGCTTCCGCCGCAGCTTTACCAATTCCAGCATCTTCTGTTTCAACTCAGCCGCCGGAACCCCGTCGCGGCACTGCACCAGCAGATTCGTCGGCACCGCCGCTGCCGCGCCAAAATTCCCCGGCATCCGCCCGCGCCCGTTCGACCCCTCCTGCCCGCGCACCGGCTGCCGCGTGTAGAGCAGCGTTTTCAGCATGCCCTTCTCCACCAGCGTCAGCTTCTGCGGAACAACGCCCTCGTAGTCGGACTCGCACAGCCCCAGCAACGGCCGCCCCTTCCACGTTGCGGTCGGATCATCCACCACGTCGAAGTTCTCTGGCAACACCCGGCCATTCAGCCGCCCTTCCAACTCCGACGGCGACAAATTCACCGGTCGCCCAGGCACCGAAACCGGATCCCGCGAAGGCTGCAAGTTGGCGCTGAACACCTGCGCGAACAACTGCGCCGCCGCCGCCGGCTCAAACAGCACCGGCCCGGTGTACACGTCGCCCATCGGCGCGTCCACTTGCGCCGTCAAATGCCGCGCCATCGCTTCAATTTCCTGCCGCATCGCCGCTTCCGCCGGCAACTGGTCCAACCGGAATCCGTGGAACACCCGATGGTTCCGGATCACCGCCCCGTCGGCAGCAAACGCCTCGGCCCGCACCCGCAGGCTGCTCACATACTCCGGCACCCGCACTCGCGTGCCCTCGGTGTTAGCGAAGTAGAACGTGGAGGCAGAATCCTCCATCTCCACCCGCGAATCGATGACCTTGGGGAACTGCGCAAACACGGCCGACAACCGCCGCGCCATGTCGCTCCACTTCTTCTCGTCCGTCTGGATCTTCGCCGCCGGCAGCAACTTCACCGTCGGCGCCTGCTTGGCAAAATCGTTCAGCTTCTCCGAAAGCGTCACGTTCTGCAGCCACGACTTCTTCAGCGTGATCTCCTGCACCGCCGCCTTGTACGCCCGGTCCGTCGCCAGCCACAAATCCTGCTGGACCTGCTCCCGGCTGAACTCCACCGGCCACCGCGCGCTGTCGTACCGCGCCCCGCCCATCCGCCCCGTCGCCACCGCGTTCGTGTTGTCGAACTCGTAGCTACCCACCCGCACCACCACATGCGGCGCACGGTAGTTGGTGACCCCGGAGCTCAGCAAACCACCCAGCGTCGCCATGCAATTGAAATTGGTGCCGGCCTCAATCATGTACTCGATGTAGTAAGGCTTCTCCCCGGCAATCGTCAGCCGCAAGGACCGCGCCAACTCCGATACCATCGCCTCCAAAAACGGGTCGTCCAGCTTCTCCTGGCCGCGCAACAGCGCGCTCAGCATCGGCAATGTCAGCAGCGTGCGCCGGTTCATTCCGCACCGCCCGTCTGCGCCGTCGGCCGAGGCAACAACGGTGGCCGCTCCTGCGACCGGTTCTTCCGCTGCACTTCAATCTCGCTCACCAGCAGCGCCGGCGACGATGCCGACACCGGCACGCTCCCCGACTCCGCCCCGCAGTACCCGTTAAACACTTCCAACTTGTCCGACGTCGCCACGATCTTGGCGAAACTCGCCAGCGGCGTCCCCACAATATCGGCGCCGCGTACCAACTCATCCGGCCGCCCGTCCGGGTATACCCGGTACACCACCAGCGGGATCACCGTGAACGCCTGCAAACCCTGGCTCCGCGTCGTCGTGTAGCCGCCCGTTACCGATTCAAAGTACAGCCCGTACGGCTTGCCCTGGCGCTTAATCTCCTCCACCAGCAACTTCCGCAAATCCGCCTGCGGCACCTTCTTTGTCGAATCCACCACCAGGTTCGATTGCCGCGCCACAATCTCCGCACCCGCCTGCCGCCGCCCGTGGCCGTTCGATTCCGGGAAGCCCGCAATCGGCGATCGCGACAGCAAAAACGTCTTCAAAATGCCTTTTTCCACCACCGAAACGCGCCGCGCCTTCACACCCTCATCGTCGTAGTCGTACCAGCCATAAAGGTCTTCGTCGGCATACCGTTTCAACGTCGGATCGAAGTACACGCTCAGGAAGTCCGGCAGGACGTCCTTATTCACCCGCTTGGTGAACGTCTGCCCTTCGGATTCATCCTTCTGCCGGTGCCCTTCAATCCGGTGCCCGAAGATCTCGTGAAAGAACACACCCGAAGCCTTGCCCGACAGAATCGCCGGCCCCACAAACGGATCCACTTCCGGCGCCTTCAGCAGCCCCTTCAAATCCGCAATCACCTTGTCCACCCGCGCTTCCACCACTTTGGAATCGGGCAGCCGCGTGGGATCGTCGGCCTCAATCGTGTCCGATGTCGCCAGGTCCATCCCGTCAAACGCCTTCGCCCGCGCCGAAATCACAATCCGCGCGAATGTCCGACCGTGCTGCAGCCGCGTCCCGTCGGTATTCACGAAGGTCTTCACCTCGCGCTGTGACTGGAACGATACCGCCGAATTCAGAATCTCCGGCGACATCGACAGCCGCTTCGACCATGCCCGCAGCCGCTCGGATATCTGTTTCTCGTTTACCTTATAGCTGGCAACTTTCCGGAACTCCACCGCCGCCGGCGCCGCCGAAAAATCATCCGATTGATCCACAGCCGTCACCTTCACCTGCGTGTCGGCCTTGATGTTGGTCAATCGCACCGACGCCGCCCGGTAGACGCTATCGGTATCCATCCACAATCGGCGCTTCAACGCGTTCGGGTTGTCGTCCAGCGACACCACCGAACCCATCGTGAACTGCGCAATGTCCCGCGGTTGCCGGTGGTAGTTGTCCAGCTTCGGCGTCCCCACCCGTACCGTTACGTCCAGGTTACGACCATGTCGCGTGTCCCGCGAAGCCAACAACCCGGAGGTCGCCTCCATCGTCAGGAATTCGTTTTCCGTCACCGCATAGGCTGCAAAATACGGTTTCGGATCGCCCTTTTCTTTTAACGTCTGGAAGTTACGATCGAGCTCGGATGCCAGAATCTCCACCAGCTTCGGCGTCTCGGCGGCGGGGCTTGCACCCGCGGCTAAAACGGCCACCAGAAGAGAATTCCGCACGGTCCGAAGCAGAGGCTGCGCATCTAGCGGCATATCCCGCCAGCATATCATGCTGCCTGCGGCAGCCTCCTCGGATTCACGGACTTAGGATCGTTGTTTACGCCCTTTGTTTACGCGCTCTTGGCGCTATACCCTAGCTGACCGGAGCCATCTCCAGCATGCCCTTTTCACGCATCACGGAGAGCGCCAGCCCGTAACGGCCACGCACCCCGGTCTTCTCGAAGATGTGTTTCAGGTGGATCTTCACGGTCCCGGGCCGAATTCCCAGTTCCCGCGCGATCTCCTTGTTCTTCATCCCCTGCTCCACCAGTTCCAGCACCTGCTGTTCCCGGGGCGTCAATTCGCTGCGGTGCTGCCGTTCCATCCGGTGAGTGTCACGGAACACGCTGTCGGCCATCCAGCTCGATCCGCCGGCCACCGCCTCCAGGCAGGCGATTACCGTCGAAACGTCCGAAGTCTTCCGTAGAATCCCCTTCGCCCCCGACTGCAGGAACCGCAACGCCTCAGCCTCCGTGATCGAGACCCCCCAAATCACTACCTCCGTGGCGTGCTGCGAAAGCATCTTCGCCTGCGCCACCCAATCCATAACCGCTTGAATCCCCAACGACTTATCAACCAAACAGACGTCCGGGCGAAGCTGCCGAACCAACTCGCTTGCCGCCGGCAGGGAGTCCGTCCGCCCCAGAAACGTCATGTCGTTACATTGGGCCAGGATCGCGTTCAGACCCTCCGCCGTTACGGGCTGCGACTCGCAGACCGCAATCGTCTTTTTTCCGTGAATGTCCATTGCTTGTTGCGCCTTCCTAAGGGCTACTACCCTCTGAAAACGCATATCGTCCCGCTACCCCAACCTTTTAGCCATCTTCTCAACTATCTGACGGGATACCCCAATGCGGCTTATGTTTTTCCTGCCCAATGCCGATGAAGAGATTAAGCACGGTTCCGAAAACCGATGGCGGACCGCTACAATTAGGAGAGGAGCGCAGTTGGCAGCGGAAGCTTGGCAAATAGTTTTGGTTACGCCCGGCCGGAAGATCACTTCCGAGTTGCTGCCCCTTGTCTCCAGCGAACTCCCATCCGCGCAAGTCATTGAACTGCAAGGATATCCGCTCGACGGCAAACTCGGCGACTCAGTCAAAGCCGGCAGCATCTGCTTCCTCGACCTCATTACCGATCAGGATCGCGGCCTCGAAGCGCTCACCAGCATCGTTCAAACCTCCCCGCATATCCCCGTTGTCAGCCTCGTCACTGATAGTAATCCACAGTTAATTCTGCAGGCGCTGCGCCTTGGTGCCAAAGACTTTCTCACCCACCCGTTCACCTCGGACCAATTACGAACGATCATTGAGAAGCTCTCGCACCTCATTCCTGAACTGATCAAGGAACAAGGCCGCATCATCACCGTCATTCCCGCCAAAGGCGGCTGCGGCGCCAGCACCATCTCCTTCAACCTGGCCATGCAGCTCAAAAAGAGCGGCTCCGCAAAAACCCTCCTCGCCGATCTCGACCCGGTCACCGGCACCCAAACCTTCCAGATGAAACTGAAGCCCGGCTTCAGCTTCATCGACATCATCAGCCAGGGCGCCGCCCTCGATGCCGATGTCTGGCGTGGCGTGGTCCAGTCCTACTCCGGTATCGACGTGCTCCTCTCCCCCCAGAATCCCGTCGAAGGCGCCCAGGAAATGGGCGACACCCGGCCCATCCTCGACTTTTCCCGCCGCCTCTACGACAACGTCGTTATCGACCTGGGCAACGCCTACGGCGAATGGGCGCTCAGCGCCGTCCGCGCCTCCGACCAGGTTTTTCTCGTCACCACCAATGAACTGCCCGCTCTCCAGGCCGCGCAACGGGTGATGAGCTACTACGAGAATCACGGCATCTCGCGCCAGGGCGTCCACCTCATCATCAACCGCTTCAATCGCGACGTCGGCCTCACCAAGGAGATGATCGAGACCGCCCTCCAAACCGAGATTTATCAGATCGTCGCCAGTGATTATGAAGGCGTCCAACGCGCCCTTCTCGACGGCAAGCCGATCCAGGTCTCCACCAGCATCGGCAAACAGATCCAGCAGATCGCCGAACGAATCCTAGGCGTCGATCTAGAAAAACAAAAGAAAAAGACGGAGAAATCCAACTCCGGCGGCGGCCTCTCCGGCCTCTTCGGCCTCTTCTCCCGCAGTACCTGATATCCTTTTGTTTTGTTCCACCTGACGGAAGATAACGCACTCGCCTACCTCGCTGAACGCCAATGGCCCGGCGCCTCCTGGGCGACCGTCACCCCCTTGGGCGGCGGCGTCTCCAATACCGTTCTCCTCGCCGAATCCCCCGGCGGTCGCATCGTCTGCAAACAGGCGCTCGAAAAGCTCCGCGTCGAAGCCGACTGGCGCTCCCGGCCCGATCGCACTCTCCGCGAAGCCGACGCCCTCCAAGCCGTCGCTCCTCTCCTCCCTCCCGGCGCCGTCCCCGAAATCCTCTTCATCGACCGGCCCAACTGCATCTACGCCATGGCCGCCGCCCCCGCCGCCAGTACCGACTGGAAAACCGCCCTCCTCCGCGGCCTCATCGATCCCGCCGTCGCCGCCTCCGCCGGCCACACCCTCGGCGCCATCATCCGCGGCACCTGGCAACAGCCAGCCTGGGAAGCCCAGTTCGGCGATCAAACCGTCTTCGACGAACTCCGCCTCGATCCCTACTACCGCTTCACCGCCGCCCGCCACCCGGACTGCGCCCCCCACTACGAAGCGCTGATCCAATCCTGCCGCACCCGCCGCGTCTCCCTCGTCCACGGCGACTGGTCCCCCAAGAACCTCCTCATCACCGCCGCCGGCGTCATGGCCATCGATTTCGAAGTCGTCCACTACGGCAACCCCTGCTTCGATACCGGCTTCCTCCTCTGCCACCTGGTCCTGAAGTCCATCCACACCCCCGCCCACGCCCCGGCCCTTAAGGCCTGCGCCCACGCCTTCTGGGACGCCCTCGCCCTCCCCGGCGAACTCCCCGGCACCATCGCCCACCTGGGAGGCCTCCTCCTCGCCCGTGCCGACGGCAAGTCCCCCGCCGAATACCTCACTCCGCCCGAACGCGACCACCTCCGCCGCGCCGCCAAACAGATCATCAAAACACCCCCCGAATCCATCGAAAAAATCTGGCAATGCCTCTAACCATCACAAACCTCCACGCCTGGGAGATCCTCGACTCCCGCGGCCGCCCCACCATCGCCGTCGAAGCCACTCTTTCCGATGGCACCGCCGCCACCGCCCAGGTGCCCTCCGGCGCCTCCACCGGCACCCACGAAGCCGTCGAACTCCGCGATGGCGACCTCACCCGCTACGCTGGCAAAGGCACCCTCCTCGCCGTCTCCCACGTCAACGGTCCCATCCGTAACGTCCTCACCGGCCACAACGCCGAAGAACAGCGGGCCATCGACTACAAGATGATCAAACTCGACGGCACCCCGCAAAAATCCAACCTCGGCGCCAACGCCCTCCTCGGCGTCAGTTGCGCCGTCGCCCGCGCCGTCAGCCAGTCCCGCCGCCAACCCCTCTTCGAAACCCTCACCGAGGGCCGCCCCACTCTCCCGGTCCCGATGGTCAATATCCTCTCCGGCGGCCTCCACGCCGGCGCCAACATCGAGTTTCAGGACTTCCTCATCATCCCCCACGGCTTCGACAGCTACGCCGAAGCGCTCGAAGCCACCGTCCGCATCCACACCGTCGCCGGCCAGCTCATCCGCCGCCAGGGCTACACCCTCACCGGCGTCGCCGACGAAGGCGGCTGGGGCCCCCATCTGAAATCCAACCAGGCCGCCCTGGCCCTCCTCACCGATGCCATCACCGAAGCCGGCTATCACCCCGGCGACCAGGTCTCCATCGCCATCGACGTCGCCTCCTCCCACTTCTACAAGGACGGCCTCTACACTCTGAAATCCGAAGGCCGTACCCTCACCAGCCTGGAGATGATCGACCTCCTCGCCTCCTGGACCAAACAGTTCCCCGTCGTCTCCATTGAAGACGGCCTCTTCGAGGACGATTGGGCCGGCTGGCGCCAGCTCACCGAAAGACTCAACGAAACCACTCAACTCCTCGGTGACGACTTCTTCACCACCAATTTCACCCGCGTCCTCCGCGGCCTCAACGAGGGTTGCGCCAACTCCGTCCTCGTCAAGATGA
>CAMATG010000305.1 GCA_945860645.1 Candidatus Sulfopaludibacter sp. SbA3
GCCATGGATGTAGACGTCCTTGAAGGGCACCTGCGGCTGGCCGCCGGCGTCCTTCATGAAGTGGGTGCCCATCATCATCATGCGGGCGACCCAGAAGAAGATGATGTCGAAGCCGGTGATGAGCAGCGACGTGGGGTAGTATTTCTTGAAATCTTCGGTTTCGTCCGGCCAGCCGAGCGTGGAGAACGGCCAGAGTCCGGAGCTGAACCAGGTGTCGAGTACGTCGGTGTCCTGGGCAATGTTGGCCGATTGGCAATGCTGGCACTCGGTGGGCGTTTCGCGGCTGACGGTGACGCCGTTGCAATCGGTGCAGTGCCAGGCCGGAATGCGGTGGCCCCACCACAATTGGCGCGAGATGCACCAGTCGCGGATGTTGCGCATCCAGTGGAAATAGGTGTGCGCCCAGTTTTCGGGGATGAACTGGATGCGGCCGTCTTCGACGGCTTCGATGGCCGGTTTGGCGAGCGGCTCCATCTTCACGAACCACTGCTTGGAGACGAGCGGTTCGACGATGGTTCGGCAGCGCTGGCAGAGGCTGGCCGGGAGGTTATGCGGCTTGGTGGCGGCGAGCAGGCCTTGGGCTTCGAGATCGGCCAGAACTTTTTTGCGCGCTTCGAAACGGTCCATGCCGGCATAGGCGCCGGCTTCGGCGGTCATCTTGGCGGTGTCGTCGATGACGCGGACATGGGGCAGGTTGTGACGCTTGCCGGCTTCGAAATCGTTGGGGTCGTGGGCCGGGGTGACCTTGACGACGCCGGTGCCGAATTCCGGGTCGGCCATGTCGTCGAGAATGATGGGGATCTCGCGGCCGACCAGCGGCAGGATGACCGTTTTGCCGTGGAGATCGAGGTAGCGTTCGTCGCGGGCGTTGATGGCGACGGCCGTGTCGCCGAGCATCGTCTCCGGACGGGTAGTGGCGACGGTGAGGAAACGGCCGGGCTGGTCCTTGACGGGGTATTGGATTTCCCAGAGGCTGCCGGCGGTGTCTTCGTGGTTAACCTCGAGATCGCTAAGCGCGGTGCGGCAGCGCGGGCACCAGTTCACCATGTACTCGCCGCGGTAGATGAGGCCCTTGTCGTAGAGGCGGACGAAGATTTCGCGGACGGCGCGGGAGAGGCCCGGGTCGAGCGTGAAGCGGTTGCGGGTCCAATCGACGGAGTCGCCGATCTTGCGCATCTGGCGTTCGATGTTGCCGCCGTACTGCGCCTTCCACTCCCACACCTTTTCTTCAAATTTCTCGCGGCCGAGGTCGAAGCGGGTGATGCCTTCCTTGGCCAGTTCGCGCTCCACCACCATCTGCGTGGCGATGCCGGCGTGATCGGTGCCGGGGATCCAGACGGTGTTATCGCCGATCATCCGATGGTATCGGGTGATCATGTCCATTTCGGTGTGGCCGATCATGTGGCCGATGTGGAGCGAGCCGGTTACGTTCGGCGGCGGGATGGCGAGCGAAAAGGGGCGGCCGGGTTTGGCGGGGTTCGCCTGGAAGATGCCGGAAGTCTCCCACCATTCGGCCCAATGGGGTTCAAAACGCTGCGGCTCGTAGATTTTTTCGAGTTCCATGTGAGCAATCTTCCAGTTTAGCAACCGGGAGGGGGCCCCGGCCTTCTAAACAATTCGTCACCGGAATGTAATGGGCTTTCAGGGCCGGAGGGCTTGGAACTTTTTGGTCAGGTCGAAGCCGATGGAGCGTTCCCAGGAGCCGTAGATGGGGTTCGGCATGACGAACCATTTGGTGCCCCACATGGGTTCGTAAAAGGCCTGCAATTTGGCGCGTTCGGCGACGTTGTCGGGGACGGCGGTGAAGTCGTTGAAGTCGTCTCCGATGAGGAGGAGAATGCGGTATTTCTGGGCGACGGCTTTGCGTCGATCGGTCTTGTTGCTGCCGGCGGTTTTGCAGTGGAGCCGGTCGGGGGAGTAGGGGATGTGGAGGTCCTTCAGGACCTTGGCGGTGGGGTCGTCGGGGTCGGCCGGGTTGCAGATGCGGTTGGAGATGTAGTGCGGGGCGACGCCTTTGAGTTGGGCCTGATGCAGGAACTGCACGGAGCCGGGGATGGCGAGCGCGCGGGCTTCCTTGACCCAGGCTGTGAATCCTTCTTCGGTGAAGGCTTTGCCGTTGCGGATGAGGTTGACTTGCTGGGCGGTGTTATCGAGAACCGTTTCGTCCAGGTCGAGGATGATGGCGGGGGGGAGACCGCGGAAATCGTTAGTCTGCTCGTAGGCCGCGGTCCAGTTGGGATCGGCCAGGGCCGCGGAAAGGGCGAGGCCCGCCGCGCGGTAGGCCTGCGTGGTGAGGGCGGCGTATTCGGCGGAGGTCTGCATCCAGAGAGTGCTGTTGAGGTTTTGGTCGGGATGCGGCGCGACGGGTTGGGCGAGGGCGGCAAGGAGGAGGAAGGGGAATAGGACGAATCGCTTCATACGCGGCAAGGATACCAAAACGAAAGCGGGAGCCCAATGGGCCCCCGCTGGTTGCCAAGCGCTGGGATCCGGTTAGATCTTTTTGGCCGGCGCTTTCTTCTGGGTGGTGTTGAACATCTTTTCCATCTCGGTCATCGGGAGGGAAATGGTGAGCGTGGTGGTCCGGGCATCGGTGGTGAGCTTCATGGCGTCGAGCGCGGTGGCGAGCGCCTTCACTTCCGGCTTGTCGCGGTTCATCTGGACCATGGTGGAGAGGAAGCGAACGATGTCGGCGATGCTGGTGGCGTCCTTGTCGGTTTTGGAGACGGTCTCAGCGGTGAGGTCCATCGTGTCGCCGCCGAAGTGCACGCCCATGGCGGCCTGTTCGATGCCCTTGAATGCATCGCCGCCCATCATGCCGGCGGCCGGTCCGGGAGCGCCGCCGGGGACGGCGTTGGACAATTCGGCGACCGGGATCGACGTCACCATCCAGATGTCATTCGTGCGGCTTAACGACTGCACCTTGGCGTAGGTGCCGGCCGTCATGGCCGAGCCGGCGCCCGCCCGGCGCTTCAGCGCGGCGCGCACCACGTCTTTGCTGCCGGCGATGGCGAGCGAAGAATCGATGAGCGCGAAGCCCATGTCTTCTTTCGAGTTCGCCTTCGTGTAGAAATCGATGCCGCCGAGATTTTCGGAGGTCGCCACGCCAGCCACTTTCAGGAAGCCGTTGATGCGGCTCTGGTCGAAAACGCCGCGAACGAGGATCAGCGGGGAGTTCTTACTGTTGGCGTCCGGTGAGGCCAGGATCACTTCGCGCAGATCGCGCCGCGGATCGAAGCCCGTCATGGCGACAAATTTGGCGAAGTCGCTGTCCTTGGACTCCATTTGCTCCAGCATTTTCTTGCCGAGGTAGGAGTTCCGGGCGCGTTCGACGTCCATGCCCGCCACCATCCGCGCCTCCGGCATCACCAGATTGAGAAGCGCCGAGTCGGCACTGAAAGCGGCCGAGGCGGAAAGTAAAAGGGAGAGTACTACGGGCTGTAAACGCATGTTCTATCAGAACTCCTTCGAATCTAAGAACGGCCCACGAGGGGAAAGTGTTCCAATGTTTACGCGTAATTTTCAGCCGCGGGGGATCGGGACCTGTTCGGTGATCTCGATTCCGTAGCCCTCTAGGCCCAATACCTTACGCGGATTGTTGGTGAGAAGACGGATGCGGTGGAGGCCGAGGTCGGCCAGGATCTGGGAGCCAATGCCGGCTTCATGCATGACCTGGGTGCCATCGGCGGTGGCAATTACCTGCGGGCCGCGGGTCCGCGGCTGGATGCGGGCGGAGCCGTCGGGCTGCGGGATGTACTGCACGCCATCGGAGTTCTGGTGGAGATAGACGAGGACGCCGACGCCTTCGCGGGCGATGGCCGCCAGCGAGCGGTCCATCAGTTCGGCGCCGTCGTGATCGATTGAACCAAAGAGGTTGCCGTAGGCGCAGTGGGCGTGGACGCGGACGAGGACATTCTTGGCTTTTGATAGGTCGCCAAGAATAAGGGCGGAGTGGATGAGCGGCTGGATAGGCGAATAGTAGGTGATCAGCTGAAATTCGCCGTGCTTGGTGCGGAGCGTTCCTTCCCCTTTCCGGAGAAGGAGGCGTTCGTTCCGAAGGCGGTACTTGATCAACTGCGCCACCGAGATCATCTTGATCTCGTGCCGCGCGGCGAACTCCTGCAGTTCCGGGACGCGGGCCATCGTGCCGTCCTCATTCATGATTTCGCAGATGACGCCGCCCGGTCCCAGGCCGGCCAGGCGGGCGAGGTCGACGGCGGCTTCCGTTTGTCCGGCGCGCACCAGCACGCCGCCTTCTTTAGCGCGGAGCGGGAACATATGGCCGGGGCGAGCGAGGTCGGCTGGTTTGGCGTCGGGCCTCATGGCGACTTGAATGGTCAGGGATCGATCGGCGGCGGAGATGCCGGTGGTAACGCCGACGGCGGCGTCGACCGATTCCGTGAACGCCGTGCCGAAGCGGGACGTGTTGTTCGGCGACATGAGCGGCAAGTTCAGCTCATCGCACTTTTCCGCGCTCATGGCCAAGCAGATCAGCCCGCGGCCATGGACCGCCATGAAATTGATGATCTCAGGCGTGATCTTTTCCGCGGCAATTGTCAGATCGCCTTCGTTTTCACGATCTTCGTCGTCCACAACGACCAGCATCTTGCCGTCGCGGAAATCAGCGATTGCCTCCTCGACAGTGGAGAAAGGCGAAGCAGGGAAGGGCATTCGTATAACCCTATTCTCCCACAGTGCCGAGGAACGTTAGTCGTGACCGATCGGAGTGGGGAAGGTGTGCGAGATGTGATCCTGCCAAGTCAGGCTTTCCTCGTCTACCAGTGCCCACAGCAAACCCAGCCCGGCGGGCAGAACGCTTACGAATGCGCCCAGGATCCGCATGTGCAACTGCATTTCACTGGTGCGGCGGCCGTCGAAGTCCACCAGCCGAAGACCGGCGAACCGCATACCCGGTGTCTCCGCGCGGAAGGCGAGGAAGGCGCTGTGGTAGATGAGCCCAATCAAAACTGTTGCAGCGGCCAGAACGGCGGCGCTGACCGGATCGGCCAGGGCCGAAGCCAGATCGTCGCAGCCCCAGTAGAGGAGACCGAGGAAGCTCATCACCATTAAAGCGATGAATCCCATGTCGTATAGGGCCGCAAACATCCGGTGGGCCACCGAAGCAACTTCATGTTCACAGAAGATCCGCGCGTCCACCGAAGTTCCCAGTTTTCGCGCCTGTGGGGTAACCATAGGTACAAACTCCAACACGCCTTGTTGCGGGAGGTAGGATGCCGTAATCGGCCGGTGCTTCTTCTGCTGGGCGGTTGGTGCCGCCTTCTTGTTGTTCTGATTCCGGGCGTCGTCCCCGGAAATGCCATCAATCGAAACAATCTTTCCGGCTTCCCGGAGTGCGAACAGGGACTGCTGGAGCGAGGTGACGTACCGCGGAATGCGCGGGCCGGATTCGACCTCGCTGCTGGACTCGATGGACAACCCGGGGGCTTCTTCCATGACCGCCATCGCGGATTCGCGGGCAACCGGTTGCAAGGCTAACGCACCATGATTGTGAAATGCCGACTCGACCTGACGATCGCTCAACCGCGCCGCACATTTCGTGCAGCGGTGGTCGTCTTCGTTGTTCCAATGTGCGCAGCGGGAGCAAATCATTATTGGTTGCCTCTATTTCGGAGTCCGTGCTAGCGTTGCAAGGGTTGAGCCACTCATCCAAAAGTTCAAGTCCGGACAGGACGATACAGGACCATTGGCCTAGTCAGTACCCTCAAAGATACTTTAGCACTAGTCCTTTAGTTTTCAAGCACTTTTGTCTTAAGCATACGGTAATTCTTCGTACTACCCTATGCAACTTATCGGTCATTGCCTGCCTATACTTTATGGCATGTGGGGGGGGGCTTCGAGCTCAGATCATCCCTAGGCCGCGTCCAACGGCACCACCACCGCCCGTCGCACAGGTAAAATCTGGCCCGCCGAAGGTCAGGCCGAACGCACCGGCTCCGGACGAAATCGTGACCTCGGCTGTGCTCCGGCAGGAGATGGAGGGGCCGATTCGGAAGCTGCGCGTATCGGCCCGGCTGGAAACGACGGAAATGCTTCTGACCGCCGATGAGATCGACTACAACGAGCAGACAGGCGATGCCGAGGCCCGAGGCAATGTCACCTTTGAGAACTTCGAGAATGGCGAGAAGCTCTCCGCCGTTCGCATGGAGTATAACTTGAAGGAAGAGACGGGAACCTTTTATGAAATAAAGGGTTCTGCTCCAGCCAAGGTGGAGTATCGGCCCGGCCTGCTGATGACCAATAATCCCTTCGTGTTCCAGGGGCGTTGGGCGCAGAAGGTAAAGAATCGCTATATCCTCTACGACGGCTTCGTCACCAATTGCAAGATCCCCAAGCCTTGGTGGCGGCTCACTGGTCCACGGTTCGATATCATCCCCGGACAACGGGCACTAGCCTACAAGTCTTTCTTTAAGGTTCGTCGCGTACCTATTCTATACACACCAGTTTTCTACAAGTCGTTGGAGGAGGAACCGCGGCGCAGCGGGTTCCTGACGCCGAACGCGGGACGTAGCACCCGGCTGGGGTGGATGTACGGCCTTGGGTACTTCTGGGCGATCAATCGCAGCTACGATGCGATGTACCGTACGCGGGTATTCACGCAGCGGGGAATGTCGCATGAGGTGGATTTTCGCGGGAAGCCGCGGGCCGGCACTGAGTTTAACTTCACTCTTTATGGCGTCAATGATCGCGGCCGGCTGCAGGATGACGGAACCCGATTTAAAGAGGGCGGCTATCAATATCAGATCAGCGCGAAGTCGATTGTGGGTCGGGGCTGGACTGGCTTCGCAAACATAAACTATTTGTCCTCATTTCTTTTCCGGCAAGCCTTCACGCAAAGCTTTAATGAGGCGATCTTCTCCGAGGTCAATTCGATCGGGTACCTTTCGAAGTCCTGGTCGAACTATTCCTTTCACGTGGTGATCGCGCGGCACCAGTTGTTTCAGGGGAGCCAGAAGGCGGATCAGATCGTCATTCGAAAGCTGCCGAGCTTCGAGTTTTATGTCAGGGACAGGCAGCTGAGCAAGAAAATTCTGCCGATTTGGTTCTCGATGGAGTCGAGCGCGGGTTTTTTCCGCCGGCAACAGTTGTTGTTTGAGACGCGGTCGTTTACTGAGCGGTTGGACGCCGCGCCTCGTCTGTCAACTGCCATGGATTTCAAAGGTTTCCGGATATTACCTTCGATAACACTTCATGGTACGGCGTATGGCGCCAGACGGGATCAGGAGTCGTTCCAGGTCTTCGGCCAGAATCTGAATCGCTTCGCGTCAGATGTTAATATTGATATCGTAACTCCAACACTTGAAAAGATTTACGATTCGCCGAAATGGTTGGGTGGTGGCAAGCTGAAGCACGTCATTGAAGGGCGCGCCGGGCTGAGGCGGGTGGATGGCGTCAATCGATTCCGGGAGACGTTGCGTTTGGAC
>CAMATG010000306.1 GCA_945860645.1 Candidatus Sulfopaludibacter sp. SbA3
CCGCCTGGACCGACGCCACCGAAGGCCCCGGCACCTGGAGCCCGCAAATCGTCATCGGCCATCTCATCCACGGGGAACAGGCAGACTGGATCCCGCGCCTGGAGGTAATCCTCCAACACGGAACGGCACGCCCCTTTGAACCCTTCGACCGGGAAGCCCAGTTCCGCGATAGCGCCGGCAAGTCTCTCCCCCAACTCCTCGACGAATTCGCCGCCGCCCGCCATGCCAACCTCGCCCGCCTCATCACTCTCGATCTCCGTCCCGATCAGCTCGAACTCGTCGGCACCCACCCCGCCTTCGGCCCCGTCACTGTGCGCCAGTTGATCGCCACCTGGACCGCCCACGACCTCTCGCACATCGTCCAAATCGGCCGCGTCATGGCCAAACGCTACAAGCAGGAAGTCGGCCCTTGGGCCGCGTATCTCTCCGTAATGGCCTAGCGATATGATCGAGGGGAACCCATGGAACTCACCGGTAAAAACATCCTCGTCACTGGCGGCGCCTCCGGCCTCGGCGCGGCTACTGTCGCGGCGCTACAAGCGGCCGGCGCCCGCCCCGTCGTGCTCGATCTGCAGCCAACCGGCGCGGCGCCATCCGCGATAGGGTCTGTGACCAGCGAAGCCGACGTGCAGACCGCCATCGCGCTCGCCGGTGAACTCCATGGCGTGGTCCACTGCGCCGGTCTCGCCACCGCCCAGCGCACGGTCGGCAAGGAAGGCCCACTCGCGCTCGAAGCCTTCGCCAAGGTCATCAACGTGAATCTCATCGGCGCGTTCAACGTCGTGCGTCTCGCCGCCGCGGCCATGATGAAAAACGAAGCGAACGAATCCGGCGAGCGCGGCGTCATCATCCTCACGTCGTCCATCGCCGCCTTCGACGGCCAGATCGGCCAGGCGGCTTATGCCTCGTCGAAAGCCGGAGTCGCCGGCCTCACTCTCCCGCTCGCCCGCGAATTCGCCAAGTCCGGCATCCGCGTCGTCAGCATCGCCCCCGGCCTGTTCGATACCCCGCTCCTCGCCGCCCTCCCCGCTCAGGTCAAGCAGGAACTGGGTGCGACCGTCCCTTTCCCCAGTCGCCTCGGTCAGCCCGCGGAATACGCCAAACTGGCCCTCGCCATCTTCGACAACCCCATGCTTAACGGCGAAACTATCCGTCTGGACGGCGCTCTCCGCATGCCTCCGCGCTAGCCTCCGGGCCACTACTCCGGTTGCCGGATCAATAGCTTCCACTGTTGGAAAGCGGCCAGTGCGAAGAGCCATGCCGCCAAGGAGAAAAGACTGCGAGTAAGTTGAAGCTCAAAAGATGGCTGGGCTGAATCCACGAACCTGCCCGCAAGCAGCAGGGCCAAACGAAGATACACCGACCCAACCAGCAGCCGCAGGACTCCGGCCAGCCAGCCGCCTTCCAGCTGCAGGCTCACGCGATTCAACAACACCGCCGGGATCGCCGCCCCTGCCAGAAGAAATGGGCTCAGCGCCTGGAAGACCCGAATCAGTGCATGCGGCGAATCCATGTCGGGGAGCGTGTCGCGCAGGGCAAAGGTTACCGGCACCGCCACAACCAGAAATGCCAATAGAAATAGATCGAGCGGGGCAGCGCGAAAGCCCAGGCCGGCTTGACGGAAGAAGCCGCTCATCGCCAGCAGCCCTGCGATGAGAATCAGTAGCGCCGCTACGATAGGCACCTGCGTAAATGCCCGGTGCGGGGCGTCCGAAGTCCACAACGTGTCGGATTCCAGGACGTGCCGGGCGACCGAGACCACCGCACTCACGCCAAAGCAAAGCCATGCCGTATGTAGCGCCCGCGACGCGCGCACCGCATGGGCCACACGGAAACATGCATAGCTCGCCAGCGCATAGGCCACGGCCATGAACAGCGATACCGGCGCACGAACTCCAAGGTACGGAAGAACCAATACAGCCAGGCCGCTGAGCAGCATGCAGGCCCTCAACAACGCCGGCGCGAACCGCACCAGTCGGGCCTCCGCCGCGGAATGGCAGCCGGCGCCGCGAAACGGATCCACGAAAACCGAAGGGGACTGATCTTGCGTTAGCGCCGTGTGCAGGACCGTCTCCGTCGCGCACGGGCCGCAGACAGGCCCCAGCGCGGTCCTCGCTAAGTCCCACGGGTTCTCCGGCCGGCGCAAGCGGTCGATCAGGGTCCTAGCGGCTAGAGTCGGTGGCCAACTCGATGCTTCCAGGCTCATCGCGCCTCCCTTCGCTGGCGGCCACCAGTTTCGCACGTGTGGCGTGGATCCGCCATTTGACGGTCCCGATCGGCACGTCGAGCGCCGTCGCGATCTCATGATATTCGAGCTCTTCCACAAAGCGCAGCAGCACGATCTGTTGTTCGTCCGGGGATAGGGTTTGCAGTAAATCGGCCAACAGCACTCGAAAGGTGCTTGCATGGATCCACCCGGCCGGTACCTGCTCCAGGTAATCCAGGCTCACGCGGGTCAGGGAGCGTCCGGAGCGGCGCAGGTCCTGCAGCAGGGCGTTGCGTGCGACCTTGATCAGCCATGGACGGAACAATTCGTGGTTCCGCAGGCTGGCGCGGTGGCGATAAGCGGTGAAGAGCACGTCCTGCGCCAGGTCTTCGGCGGTCGCCAAATCACAACCGCGGACCAGGAAAAACCGTTGCAGCTTCGGCAGCCAAAGCGCAAACAGACGCTCAAAGGCCGCGATGGAGTGCTGCTCCAGGAACTCCCGCTCTATGGCCTGTTCGGACATTTTCCTGCTCGGCAGTGTAGCACTCTACAGGACAAAATTATTCGCCCCGCCAACAAATCGCAAATTCCCCGCATCTCTATACTCAGAACGTAGGTCTCGTTACAAAGGGGAGTCCATGAGGAATTTATTGGCACTGCGTAGTGCTTTTGGTATTGCTTTGATGGTGGCCGCCTGCCAGCCATCCGCGCTGCATGCGCAAGTATTGTATGGTTCGCTGACCGGTTCGGTCATCGACTCATCCGGTTCGGCCGTTCCGAACACAAAAGTGGAGGCGCTCAACACCGGCACCGGCGTGCTGCGCACCGCAACAACCGAGAACAGCGGCAGCTACTCGTTCAACGATCTGCAGGCTGGCGTGTACAAAGTAACATTCTCCACGCCTTCGTTCCGCACGATGATTCAGGAGAACATCCAGATTTTGACGAACTCCGTTCGCCGCTTGGATATGACCATGCAGGTGGCCCAGGTGAGTGAGTCGATCACCGTATCCGCCGGCGCGATCGCCATGCAGACCGACCGTGCCGAAGTGAACCACCAGATTCAACAGACCCAGATGGCCAACCTGCCCTTCACCGGCAACGCCGGGCGCAACTGGCAGGCGCTTTATAAGGTTCTCCCCGGCTTCTCCCCGCCGGCCGAACTGCACTCCGACGCCGGCAATCCCCAACGGGCCCTCGGCGCCAACGTCAACGGCGCGTCGTACTCGAACAACAACACCCGTTTGGACGGCGCCACCGTCTCCTATCCCTGGCTGCCCCACATCGTTGCCTACGTGCCCCCCGTGGACGCCGTCGAAGCCGTCAGCGTCGTGACCAATTCCTTCGACGCCGAGCAAGGCATGGCCGGCGGATCGGCCGTAAACGTCAGCATCAAAAGCGGCACCAATGACTATCACGGCACCGCCCATTGGTTCCATACGAACTCCGCCCTGCGCGCGCGCAACTTTTTCAACACCACCAATGGCATTCCCAAGAACATTCTGAATCAGGGAGGCTACACCTTTGGCGGTCCCATCAAGAAGAACAAGTTGTTCTTCTTTACCGATTGGGAAAAGACGGTGCGCCGCGAATTCCGGTCCGCCTTCCGCACTATCCCCACTGATGCCCTGCGCCGCGGCGACTTTTCCAGCCTGCCCGTGGCCGGCGCGATTCAGCAGATCTATGACCCCCTCACCGGCGTGCAGTCCGGCCCCACCGCCGGCGCCGAGCGCCAGTTGTTCCCGGGCCAGATCATTCCCGCCAGCCGCTTGGACCCGGCTTCGGTTCGCATGAACTCCTTGCTCCCGGCCCCCAACCAGCCAGGCTATCCGAATAACTACCTGGCCGTCGGCAGTTATCAGTTCGATCGCGACAATTTCGATTTCAAGGTGAATTACAACCCGAATGAAAAGTCGTCCGTGTTCGGGCGCTACAGCTATTCCCCAAGCCTCATCTTCGATCCCCCGTCGCTCGGCGCCGCCGGTGGCGATGCCCTCGCCGGCGGCCAGCCCGGCAACGCTCCCGGACGCGTCCAGTCGGCTTCGATCGGCGGCACCTACACCATTACCCCACGCTTGCTCGCCGATGCCACTGTCGGCTTCACCCGCCAGCGCCTCGGCGCGCAGAACGTGGATATCGACAAGAATTATGGCCTCGACGAACTGAAAATCCCCGGCACCAATGGGGCCGATCGCCTGCAGGGCGGCTACCCGCGCTTTAACATCGGAAGCTTCTCGGCCGTCGGCAATCCGAACGTCTCCAACCCGTTTCTGTTCCGCGACAACCAATATGTGGTCAGCGGTAATTTGAGCTATATCCGCGGCAAACACAGCTTCCGCTTCGGCGCCGAGTACACTTACTACACCATCAATCACTTCCAGCCCCAGGCGGCGTTCGGTCCCCGCGGCGGGTTCAACCTCACCGGCGGCGTCACCTCGCTGCGCGGCGGCGTGGCCCCCGGACAGTTCAACGGCTTTGCCGACTTCATGCTCGGTCTGCCCAACGCCTTCGGCAAGGACGTGCAGTACATCAACCCGGCCGCCGTGCGGATGCCGGGCTGGGGTTTCTATGCGCGCGATCAGTGGCAGGTGAATCGTAAGTTGACCATCAATTACGGCGCCCGCTTTGAGCGCTATCCTTTTGCCACGCGCGACCATCGCGGCGGGGAACGCTACGACCCCACAACCGATCTGGTGCTCATCGGCGGCCTCGGCAATACTCCCACCGATACCGGCGTCAAAGTCCCGGCCCTCCAGGTCGCTCCCCGCCTGGGCATTGCCTATCGTCTGAACGAAAAGACCGTCATTCGCACCGGCTACGGTATCTCCATCGATCCGGATTCGTTCCGCGCCATGCGGGACTCCTATCCGGCCACCGTCTCCCAGCAGTTCAACGCCCCCAGCACGTTTGAGCCCGCCGGGAGTTTCCGCACCGGCATTCCCGCCGTCGTCGTGCCTGACCTCAATAGCGGCGCCATCGCAATTCCCAAAACGGTCGGTACGCTCACCTGGCCCACCCAGTTCCGCCGCGGCTATTTCCAAAGCTGGAACTTCACCCTGCAGCGCGACCTCGGCGCCGGCTTCAACCTGCAAACCGGTTATGTCGCCACCCGCGCCATCCGCCAGACGGCCCGGCTCAATATCAACTACTCGCTGCCCGGCGCCGGCACCGGCCTCGGGCGTGTCCTCGGGCAACGCTGGGGCCGCACGGCCGATGTGACCCTCGCCACCCCGTTCAATTCGTCGAACTACAATGGCTTCCAGAATCAACTGCGCCGCCAGTTGGGCAACGGTGGCATGGTCGGTGTTACCTATACCTGGTCCAAAGCCATCTCGTTTGCCGACAATAACGATTCCGGTATCACCTGGAATATCCCGGAAATGTGGGATCGCAACCGTGCGCCGGCCGGCTTTGACCGCACCCACAATTTCCAGTTATACGGCGTCTATACGCTGCCCTTCGGTGCGAAACAGAAGTGGCTTAGCCAAGGCTTCGTGAAGCACGTCGTGGGCAACTGGCAGCTCAACGGTATCTTCAGCCGGGTGACGGGCTCGCCCTTCACCGTCGGGACTTCCAACGCAAGTCTGAACTCCGCCGGCAACACCCAGACCGCCGACCAAGTGAAGGCGGATGTGAAGATCATCGGCGGTGTCGGCCGCGGCAACTCCTGGTTCGATCCGACAGCGTTTGTCCCGGTGACGGCCGTGCGCTTTGGCAACTCGGGCCGGAATATCCTCCGCGGACCGGGCCAGACGAATCTCGATGCCAGCATTTTCCGCGACTTCCGCGTCACGGAACGGTTCAAGCTGCAGTTCCGCGCGGAGGCGTTCAACTTGTCCAACACCCCGGCGTTTAACAATCCCGGGGCGACGGCATCTTCGGCCAGCCGTAACGCTGCCGGCGAGATCACCAACCTGGGCGGTTATACGGAGGTCACCAGCGCGCAAACCACGGAACGCCAGTTCCGCTTCGCCCTGAAACTCTTCTTCTAAATCGGGGGCAGGATACTCTGACCCCATTTTTTTCCGCGTGAACCGGCGGGGGCGTTGCGACAGCGATGCCCCCGCCTTATTTTTTCCTGCGAAATACCTCCAGCCAAATGGGTGCGCGTCAGGAACATGGAGATCACGCACCCCGCCCGCAATCCCACTGTCTTCGAATTGTCGAGGCCTCTCGAACCGGCGAACAAGTGCCGGTTGAGGAGATCGGCGTAGCGTATTCCGGCGATTTCGATCCGGCTGGGCTTCCTGCCGCGTCCGCGTTCTGCCGGTACCTCCCAACTGCCATCCCTCTCGTCTTCCCGCACCGAAGCCGGTCCAACGAAAGGCCCCGGCCGCCGGGGCTGCCACAGTGGCAGCCGGGCTCTCCGTATGCGCGGTGGATCACAGTATCGGAAAGGCGCACCTTCCGGCCTCTACCGGCTAAGCGCAACGCCAAAACAGGATACTCCCCCTGCCCCCGTGACAACTGTGTTATCCTAGTCTCTGAATAAAAGCGATTAAGGTAAGACTAAGGAGTATCCACAGCAACACCATGGCCCTGGCAATTGAGTCCAAGACGAACATCATTACGAAGTACCGGATCAATAAGAACGATTGTGGTTCGCCAGAGGTGCAGGTTGCGCTCTTGAGCCAACGCATCACCCAGCTTACAGAGCACTTTAAGTCTCATAAGAAGGACTTCGGTTCCCGCCGTGGTTTGTTGACCATGGTAGCGCGCCGTCGCCGCCTTCTGGACTACCTCAAGGCCACGAGCCCTGCACGTTATCAGGCTCTGATCTCCAGCATTGGTATCCGCCGCTAGTGGACCTTCGATCGGTACGGGTTCTCGTATAGACCCGGCAAATCTGCTCCGGTGAGCAGACCCACCCTCGTTCAAGCACTCTAAGTCTCCTTGATTCCCGTCGCGCCGGACAGCGCGAAGAATTACAAAGGTTCAAGGAAATAACATGTTGCACAAAGTCGATATCGACCTGTTTGGCACGCATCTCTCTATCGAGACGGGCGTTATGGCCAAGCAGGCGGATGGCGCGATTATCGTTCGTTCGGGCGATAACGTCGTGCTCGTCACCGCTTGCTGTTCCGGCAAGCCGCGCGCTGGCGCCAGCTTCTTCCCCCTCACTGTCGACTACCGCGAAGGCACCTACGCCGCCGGCAAGTTCCCCGGTGGGTTCATCAAGCGCGAAGGTCGCATGAGCGAGAAAGAGACGCTCACCT
>CAMATG010000307.1 GCA_945860645.1 Candidatus Sulfopaludibacter sp. SbA3
CCCCCCTGCATCTCTGAACTCCCGTCGCTCAACCAAATGGCGGCCGAAGTGAAGGGCTCGGGCGTCGTCGTCCTCGGCATCAGCGTCGATAAAGACAAGGTCGCCTACGACAAGTTCCTCAAAAAGGTGAAGCTCAACTTCGAAACCTCCCGCGACCCCGCCGCCGACATCTCCTCCGAGTACGGCACGTTCAAATACCCCGAAACCTACGTCATCAATCGCGACGGCAAAGTGCTCGAGAAGTTCATTGCCGACCAGCCCTGGACCGACCCCGCCATCATCGCCCGCCTGAAGGGATACGCCCGCTAATGGTCGACATCGATACCAAACGCTGGCTCCGCGCCATCGTCGGCGACAACAACGTCCTCGACACCGACATCGACCTCCGCCTCTACGAGTACGATGGCGGCGTCGACAAACACCGCCCCGAAGCCGTCGTCTTCGTCAAAACCACCGATCACGTCGTCAAAGTCGTCAACCTCGCCCGCGAACGCGGCATCCCCTTCGTCGGCCGTGGTGCCGGGACGGGCTTGAGCGGTGGCGTCATCCCGCGCACCGGCGGCATCATGATCTCGTTCGCCAAAATGAACAAGATCGTCGAAATCGATCTCGAAAACGAGCGCATCGTCGTCGAACCCGGCGTCGTCAATCTCGACGTCACCCTCGCCGTCCAGGGCCAGAAATACTTCTACGCGCCCGACCCCTCCAGCCAGCGCGCCTGCACCATCGGCGGCAACGTCGCCGAAAACGCCGGCGGTCCCCACACCCTCGCCTACGGCGTCACCACGAATCACGTCCTCGGCCTCGAAGCCGTCCTCCCCGATGGCTCCGTCATCCAGGTCGGCGGCAAAGCGCAGGACCCCGTCGGCTTCGATCTCGTCGGCCTCCTCACCGGTTCCGAAGGGACGATGGTGCTCGTCACCAAGATCATCCTCCGCCTCATGCGCCAGCCCGAACTGGTCAAGACGACCCTGGCAATCTTCAACTCCGCCGACGAAGCCGGCAACACCGTCGCCGAAATCACCGCCCGCGCCATCACCCCCGTCGCCGTCGAAATGCTCGATGGCGTCATGCTCCGCATGGTCGAAGAGGCCACCCACGCCGGCTACCCGCTCGATGCCGCCGCCGTGCTCCTCATCGAACTCGAAGGCCTGAAAGAAGCCGTCGAAGAACAAGTCGAGCAAGTAAAGGAAGCCTGCTTCGCCTGCGGCGCCCGCGAGTTCCGCGTCGCCAAAGACGCCGTCGAACGCGACCTCCTCTGGAAGGGCCGCAAGAACGCCTTCGGCGCCGTCGGTCGCCTGAGCCCGTATTACTACGTGCAAGATGGCGTCGTGCCCAGGACCCGCATTGCCGAGACTCTGCGCTTTATAGGTCAGGTAGGCGAAAAGTACGGCTTGACCATCTCCAACATCTTCCACGCCGGCGACGGCAACATGCACCCCATCATCCTCTTCGACGCCCGTAAACCCGGCGAACTCGAAAAGGCCCAGCATGCCGGCGAAGATATCCTGGCCTTCTGCATCTCCGTCGGTGGTTCCATCACCGGCGAACACGGCGTCGGCATGGAAAAAATGGAGCTCATGGAAAAACAGTTCGACCCCGACTCGCTCGACATGATCGGGTCGTTCAAGAACCTGTTTGATCCCACCTGTCTCCTCAACCCCGGCAAAGTACTCCCCACCGGGCGAGGCTGCATGGAGATCCACCAGAAACCGCTCACCGAATCCAACATGCTCTAAAAGGAGCAAGCGGTATGAAAATTTTGTTGTTCCTCGCCGCCGCCGCGGTCGCCATGGCTCAATCGGTCCTCCGAATGGACCCGCCCGTCATCACCGCCTGCGACAACGGTGTCGCCGGCCAGGCGACCATTTTCTGGCAAGCCCCCGGCGCCGGCCCTGTCACCCTCTTCGCCGCCGATACGCCCATGACCGGCCCGGAGCCCGGCACCGGCGCCACCCGCACCGGCTCCTGGGTCACCGATGGCATGATCTTCACCCTTCGCGACGCCTACGGCCAGGCCCTCGCCACCACCAGCGCCGTCGTCAAATGCGATGCCGGCGGCTGGTTCCCCCTCGACGTTGGCAATGAATGGCACTTCCGCCGCAACGACCGCATCATCACCGGTGCCCACTCCGTCTGGCGCGTCGTCCGTAAGGAGCAAGTCAACGGCGTCACCTGGGCCGTCCTCTCCGGCACCCCCTCCGAGCTCACCCGCCTCCGCTCCGACCCCGAAGGCCGTCTTTACACCCTCTCCGCCGCCAACGTCGAAAGTCTCCTCCTCGACCCCACCGACACCCAAACCGCCCCCTGGCGTGTCACCGCCCGCTCCCCAACCGCCATCACCCTCGCCGGCGTCTTCAACGAAGAACTTACCTGGCAGGGCCCCATCGCCGGCCTCGGCCAGCAGTCCGGCCGCCTCGCTCGCGGTGTCGGTCCCACCTACTACCAGACGAACGTCATCGCTGGATCCTCCGGCGGCTTCGGTTCCGGCTACACCCTTCTCGAAGCCGTAATCGGCGGCGCCCGTTTCGTTCCCAACTATCCGGCCCTCGAACTGTCACTTGAAACACAGGCAGTGAATATGGGGGCGAAAAGTGCACGAAATTGTGCACTTCCGTGCTACTTTGTGGCCTGTTTTGGTGCCGATTCCCCCAACACCTACAAGCCGTGTGTCGAGGCCAACGTCCGCGGCGGCGCCGGCCGGCTGACGCTCACTGACCCCTCCGGCAACCCCGTCTTCGAATCCCCCGCCAACGGCTGGGTCCGCATTCCTCTCTACACCGCTCCGGCAACGCCTCTCCCCCCCGGCCGCTACACCGTCTCCGCAACCGTCAACAGCAGCACCGTCACGCTCCCGCTAGTAATCGAGTGACCCTGCCCGCGGACACGAAACACAATGCCAAAATAGAGGACCAGCATGCGCCGCGTCCTCTTCACCCTCTCCGCCCTCTCCCTCTTCTCCCAAACCCCGCCCCACGTCCCCCGCGCCAAAGAAATCGTCTACCCCGCCCCCACCGAGGTCGACACCTCCACCGGCCTCCGCGCCCACATCGAACGCTACCAGACCGACCGCGCCGCCCTCTCCCGCTACTACCCCAGCGACGAATCCCCCCAACGCCTCAAAGCCCTCCGCACCTTCAATAACGCCTGGCTCCAAACCCTCGCCAAACTGAACTTCCAATCCCTTCCCCACGACGCCCAAGTCGACCACCTCCTCCTCACCAACATCATCCGCCTCGACCTCCGCCGCCAACAACAAACCGAAGACCGCCTAAACGAAGTCCTCCCCCTCCTCCCCTTCGCCCCCGCCATCTACGAACTCCAGGACAACCGCGTCCGCGTCGAGCCCCCCGACTCCCCCCAAATCGCCGCCACCCTCTTCCGCCTTGAAAAGGAAATCGCCGGCCTCCGCAAAGAAATCCCCTCCCGCAAAGGCACCACAAAACCCGCCACCGCCAACCGCGCCGCCCGCCTCACCCGCGACCTCCAGCAAACCCTCAAAGACTGGAATACTTTCTACAACGGCTACGACCCCAACTTCTCCTGGTGGACCGCCGATCCCTTCGCCAAGCTCAACAAAGCCCTCGACGCCTACGCCGATGACCTCCGCGAAAAACTCGCCGGCGTCCCCAAAGAAGACAAAGACACCATCGTCGGCGACCCCATCGGCGACGCCGCCCTCCGCGACGAACTCAAATACGAGATCGTCCCCTACACCCCCGAAGACCTCGTCAAAATCGCCGAAAAAGAGTTCGCCTGGTGCGACCGCGAAATGCTGAAGGCCAGCCGCGAACTCGGCTACGGTGACGACTGGAAGAAAGCGCTCGAACACGTAAAAACGCTCTACGTTCCGCCCGGCCAGCAGCCCACCCTCATCCGCGACCAGGTCTTCGAAGCCATCAATTTCCTCGAAAAACGCGACCTCGTCACCATCCCCCAATACACCAAGGACATATGGCGCATGCGCATGATGACCCCGGCCGAACAGCGCGTCAATCCCTTCTTCCTCGGCGGCGAACAGATCATCGTCAGCTTCCCCACCGCCGACATGACGCATGAGGCAAAAATGATGTCGATGCGCGGCAACAACATCCACTTCTCCCGCGCCACCGTGCACCACGAAGTCATCCCCGGCCACCACCTCCAGATGTACATGACGCAGCGCTTCCGCCCCTACCGCCGGGCTTTCTACACACCGTTCTGGATCGAAGGCTGGGCCCTCTATTGGGAAATGCGCCTCTGGGATTTGAACTTCCCGCAAACCCCGGAAAACCGAATCGGGATGTTGTTCTGGCGCATGCACCGCTGCGCCCGCATCCTCTTCAGCCTCAACTTCCACCTCGAAAAATGGTCCGCCAAACAGTGCGTCGATTTCCTCGTCGACCGCGTCGGCCACGAACGCGAAAACGCCGCCGCCGAAGTCCGCCGATCCTTCGAAGGAAACTACCCGCCGCTCTACCAGGCCGCCTACATGCTCGGCGGCCTCCAGTTCCGCGCCCTCCACGCCGAACTGGTCACGACCGGTAAAATGACGGAAAAACAGTTCCACGACGCCATTCTTCACAACGGCTCCATCCCCGTCGAGCTCGTTCGCGCGACACTGATAAAGCAGCCCCTGCAACCCGGCTTCACCTCAACCTGGAAATTCTACGGACCACTATGACCAAACCCAACTGGCACGGCGTCTACCCTGCCGCCACCACCCACTTCCACGCCGATTACTCCCTCAACCTCCCGGCCTTCCAAACCCATCTCGATCAGATGATCAAGGCCGGTGTCCACGGCATGGTGGTCCTCGGCTCGGTTGGTGAAAACACCGCCCACGACTACGACGAAAAGATGACCGTTCTCGCCGCCGCCAAGGAAGCCATCGCCGGCCGCGTCCCGCTCCTCTCCGGCGTCGCCGAATTCACGACCGCCACCGCTTGCCGCTACGCCAAGGACTGCGAAAAGCTTGGGCTAGATGGCCTCATGGTCCTCCCCGCCATGGTCTACAAGTCGGATCCCCGCGAGACGCTGACCCACTTCCGCACCGTCGCCCGTGCCAGCGGCCTCCCGGTGATGATCTACAACAACCCGCCGGCGTACTCGACGGATGTCACTCCCGAAATGTTCGTCGAACTCGCCGACGAACCGACGATCGTCTCCATCAAAGAGTCCTCCGGCGACACCCGCCGCATCACGGACCTCATCAACCTCACCGGCGACCGCTACATCCTCTTCAGCGGTGTCGACGATCTCGTTCTCGAATCCGCCCTCCTCGGCGCCGTCGGCTGGATCAGCGGCCTCGTCAACGCCTTCCCCGCCGAGAACCGCGCCCTCTGGGACTTGATCCTCGCGCAGAAGTGGACCGAAGCCCTCGATCTCTACCGCTGGTACACCCCGCTGCTCCACCTGGACGTCCACGTGAAGCTGGTCCAGTACATCAAGCTCGCCGCCCAGGAAACCGGCCTCTGCAGCGAAACCACCCGCCCGCCGCGCCTGGCCCTCGAAGGCGCCGAACGCGAAAAGGTCCTCGGCATCATCCGCAAAGCCATCGCCAACCGCCCGAAACTATGACCTCGATCGAATACGTCGACTCCCACACCGGCGGCGAGCCCACCCGCACCATCATCGCCGGAGGCCCTGACCTGGGCCCCGGCACGCTCGCCCAAAAGCTGGAAGTCTTCCGCCGCGACTCCGACCATATCCGCTCGGCCACCGTCAACGAGCCCCGCGGCTCCGACGTCATGGTCGGCGCCCTGCTCGTCGAACCCAATGGCGTCATCTTCTTCAACAACGTCGGCTACCTCGGCATGTGTGGCCATGGCGCCATCGGCGTCATCGCCACGCTGGCCTACCTCGGCCGCATCCAAGCAGGCGATCACGTGCTCGAAACTCCGGTCGGCCCCGTCACCGCCACGCTCCACGCCGATGGCAGCGTCAGCATCGCCAACGTTCCCAGCTACCGCGAAACCAAAGCCCTGACGGTGGAAGTGGAAGGCTTCGGCCAAGTCACCGGCGACGTCGCCTGGGGCGGCAACTGGTTCTACATCGTCCACGACTTCGCCCACCCCCTTGAACTGAGCGAAGTCGAATCACTCACCGACGCCGCCTGGCGCATCCGCCAAGCCGTCAACAAAGTCGCCCCGCAAGTCGATCACATCGAACTCTGCCGCGGCAACCGCAACTTCGTCCTCTGCCCCGGCAAGGCCTACGACCGCTCCCCCTGCGGCACCGGAACCAGTGCCAAACTCGCCTGCCTCGCCGCCGACAAGAAGCTGGCGGAAGGTGAAATCTGGCATCAGGAAAGCATCGTCGGCTCCGTCTTCGAAGCCACCTATCAGCACGACGGCGACCGCATCCGCCCCACCATCAAAGGCCGCGCCTGGGTCAACGCCCACGGCCGCCTCCTGCTCGACCCCTCCGACCCCTTCATCCACGGGATCCCCTGATGACCGACGTCGTCATCGTCGGCGCGGGCATCGTCGGCGCGGCCTGCGCCTATGAACTCGCCCAAGCCGGCGCCACCGTCGAACTCCTCGACCCCAACATCCCCGGCAGCGGCGCCACCGCCGCAGGCATGGGCCACCTCGTCGATCTCGATGACGACCTCTCCCGCTACTCCGTCAGCCTCTGGCACGCCCTCGCCCCGCACCTCCCCAAACAGGCCGAATTCTGGAACTGCGGCACACTCTGGATCGCCGCCAACGATGCCGAAATGGAAGAGGCACGTTGCAAACCGGGCGTCGAACTCCTCGACGCAAAACAGCTCTACGAAGCCGAACCCCACCTCCGCCCCGGCCTCGCCGGCGGCGCCGTCGCGAAGGGAGACGCCGTCGTCTACGCCCCCGTCGCCACCCGCTGGCTGCTCGAACAAGCGAAGGCCAAAATCACCCGCCGCGCCGTCACCACCCTCGACGCCATCCAAGCCGGCGCCGTCATCTGCGCCACCGGCGCCATGACCGCCAAACTCCTCCCCGGCCTCCCCATCCGGCCCCGCAAAGGCCACCTCGCCATCACCGACCGCTACCCCGGCCTGGTCCGCCACCAACTGGTCGAACTCGGCTACATGACCAGCGCCCAGGGCGAATCCAACGAATCGGTCGCCTTCAACGTTCAGCCCCGCCCCACCGGCCAACTGCTGATCGGCTCCTCCCGCCAGTACAACGTCGAAACCACCGAAATCGACCCGCCCATCCTCGACCGCATGTTAACCCGCGCCTTCGAACTCCTCCCCATCCTTAGCGACTGCAACGTCATCCGCACCTGGACCGGCTTCCGCGCCTCCACGCCCGATAAACTCCCGCTCATCGGCCACCTAAGAGGCAATATCTATCTGGCCACCGGCCACGAAGGCCTGGGCGTCACCACGTCCCTCGGAACCGCGAAAATCCTCGCCGCCGAAATCCTCCGCCGCCCC
>CAMATG010000308.1 GCA_945860645.1 Candidatus Sulfopaludibacter sp. SbA3
GAGCGAGGAACGCCCTCGGCCTAGCCCCCTGTACGCACGCAGCGCACAACTCAGGGGGACGCCCGCGGCCCGCAGGGCGGGTGTCCCCAGACGCTCACCTCGCCCGCAATTCTACTTCGCGGGCGGAGTAGTCGGCTTCGCCGCCGCGGGCTTGACAGCCGCCGGCTTTGCAACAGCGGGCTTCGCCGCGGGCGTCGCCTTCCGCACCGCCGGAACCGGCGGCTTCGGCGCATTCGGATCGGCAACGCGCGTGATCAGCACGCGGCTCATCCGCACCGGCACATCCGGTTTGTCGCCGCGGCCGCGCGGAACGTTCGCGATTTTCGGCACCAACTCCATCCCCTCCACAACCCGACCAAAGATCGTGTGGCGGCCGTTCAAGTGGGTCGGCGTGCCCTCGGTGATAAAGAACTGGCTCGACCCGGTTCCCGGGCCGGCATTGGCCATCGCCACAAGCCCCGGAACGTCGAACCGCAACGTCGGGTGGAATTCGTCGATGATCGGATCCGTCCCGCCCATGCCATTGCCCTGCGGGTCGCCGCCCTGAATCATGAAGCCCGGAATCACGCGGTGGAACGTCAGCCCGTTAAACAGCGGCAACTTCACGCGAGTGCCCGTCTTCGGATTCAACCATTCCTTGCGGCCCTGCGCCAGGTCCACAAAGTTCTTCACCGTCACCGGCGACTCTTTCTCGTAGAACTTGAAAACGATGTTTCCAAGCGGCGTCGTGCCGTGGGAGATCGAAAGCGTGGCATACAGGCCCGGCTCACGCGGCGGAGCGGCGGGCTTGGCCGGTGCGACAGCCGGTTTGACGGCGGCCGGTTTCGCGGCGGCCGGTTTGGCAGCTGCCGGCTTGGCGGCAGCGGGAACGGCAGGCTTCGGCGTGGCAACAGGCGGCTGCGCCATCACGGCAAAAGCAAAGAGAGAGGCGGTGACTAAAGATCGTGCGAGCATCACCAACTAGGATAACAAGAGCCGCCAAAACTAGGCGCGCGCGACTCGCCGCACCCGAACTTCGGGCACAACGCGTCGCGCGCGCAGATCCTCACAGGAGGCGGGAACTGGTCCGTTACTGGGCCATTGCCGGCGTCCTGCGAGACTCGGGGGAGAGTGGCGGAACTTGGTTGTGCGGATGGAACTTCACCGAAACGAGCTTGGACACGCCCGGTTCCTCCATCGTCACACCGTAGAGCGTCTGGGCCGCCTCCATCGTGCGCTTGGCGTGCGTAATCACGATGAACTGCGTCTCCGACGCCATTTCCTTTAACAACCGCGCCAGACGGCCCGTATTGGCCTCATCCAGCGGGGCGTCCACTTCGTCGAGAATACAGAAGGGGCTGGGCTGATATTTGAAGATGGCCATCAACAGCGCCATCGCCGTCAGCGATTTCTCACCACCCGACAGCAGCAACACGTTCTGCAGCCGCTTGCCCGGGGGCGATGCGATCATTTCAATGCCGCTCTCGCCGATATTGGTTTCATCGGTAAGCCGCATCTCGGCGTGACCGCCGCCGAATAGGGTCTTGAAGATCTCTTTGAACTGCGCGTTGACGGCTTCAAAGGCCTCCGCGAAGCGCTTCCGCGACTCCACGTCGATCTCCTGAATCGCCTTCTCCGTATCCCGGATCGAGTCCAGCAAATCCTGCCGCTGCGTGTTCAGGAAGTTGTAGCGCAGCTCGGATTCCTTGTACTCTTCCAGCGCCTGCGGATTCACAGCGCCCAGCGCCTCAATCCGTCCACGCACTTCCATGTACTTGGCGTCCAGCTCGTTCAACGCCATCTCGTCCAGCTCCGGATCGCCTTCCTGCACCAGCTCACTCGCAAGCGCGCCGAGGTCTTTCCGCGCGTTCTCGTCGAGATGCTTCAGGTCGGACTGCAACTGTACCAGGTGGATCTCAATCTGCGTCCGCCGGTCCTGCGCCTCCTGCACCGCAATGCGATTGGCCTTCAGCGATTCGTCGCTCGCCGCCAACTGCAACCGCATCTCCTGGTCCTTCTGCGCGGCCACCTGCACGAGCCCCTGCAACCGCAGAATCTCTTCCTGTAGCAGGTTCACCGTCGCGTCCAGCTCCATGTTGTCGTTCAACAGCCGCGTGCGGTCCAGGCCCAGCCGTTCGAGCTCGGCAGCCACCGCGCCACGCCGCCGCGTCAGCTCACCAATCTGAGCCTCCAGCCGCTGCCGCGCCGCCGCTTCACTCCGCTGCCGTTCATCGAGCGATGCCAACTGCACTCGCAACACCGAGTGCTCCTCCGACACACGCTGCACCGACTCCCGCAGCAGATCCAACTCCCCGCGGCCGCTCTCCAGCTCGCGTTCTTTCAGCAACTTGGCTTCTTCTTTTTCCGCGTGCAGACGCTGCTTTTCGTCTTTCTGCCCGGCCGACCGTTGCGCATCCCGCTCCAGCCGTTCCAGCTCCAGACGAGCCGCCGACAGGCGCGCGTTCGACCGGTTGGTCTCCTCGCCCATCCGCCGCATTTCGTGGTCCAGCGCCAGCGCTTCTTTTTCTTCCCGCTGCTGCTGCTGGCGAACTTTTTCCAGTTCCTCGCTCAGCGTCTGGATCGAAAATTCCAATTCGCCGATCTGTTCCTGCGTTCCTTCAAACGCGCGCTGCTTGGCCGTCACCGTGCCCATCAACTCGCGCAGTTCGCGCTTCAACGCCAGCGGGCCGGAGCCCGTCTTGCGCCCGCCGCTCACCGCGTGGCCGTGATAGCAAACGCCGTCGGGCAGCAGGAAGAAGATATCCGGATACTGCCCGGCCAGCCGCTGCGCCGCCGCGCGGTCCTGCACCAGGTAGCAACGCGACAACCGCGGCAACAGCTCCGCCGGCGCCTTCGTCAGCCCGTTGGTCATCTTCAGGTAGTTGCTCAACCGGCCAATAATGCCCGTCTCCGGCCCGATCGGCGGCTCGTTCGCCAACGCGTCGGCGTACTTGTCGTCCAGCTCCGGATGTACCAGGAACGTCGCGCGCCCGTCCAGATCCCCGCGCATCAGGTCGATACCGCTATCGGCCTGCGACCAGTCTTTCACCACAACGTATTCCAGCTCTTCGTGCAGGAACTCTTCCGCCGCTTTTTCAAACTGCGTGTCCACTTCAATGAAGTCAGCCAGCACGCCCGACGGCTGAATCGCATTCGCCTGCCCGCGCTCCACGGCCGTGAACAGTCGCTTTACCGATTCGGTCGTATACGCGCGATGGTTCAGAATCTCTTCCAGCGAATCCTTCCGCGCCTTCAGCCGCGAAAGCTCCGCCCGCACCGATTCCAACTGCCGCCGCGCCTCACCCAGCGAGGACTTCCGACCCTGCAGGTCTTCCTCCACACGCTTCTTGTTATCGGCCAGCGATTCCAACTGCATCTGCCGGTCGGCCAGCTTCGTCTGCAGCTGCTCCCGCGTCTCGGTCAAGCGCGCCAGGTCCGCCGTCGCGCCCTCTTCGTCCTTCCGCAGCCGCTGCCGGTCGCGTTCGTTCGAAGCCAGATACTCTTCAATCTGCGCCAACTGGTTCCGCATCGTCGAGGCTTCGCCCAACAACCGCAGCACCTGCTGCCGGGCCTGTTCCAAGCCCTGCTCGCGCATCCGCAGTTGCCCCTGCAACTGCTCCCGTTCTTCGTTCTTGGAGCGCAGGCGGTCGCGCGCATCGTTGGCGTTTGCCGACGCTTCTTCCAGCGACAACCGATGCCGTTCGACGTCGGCTTCCAACGCCGCCAGCCGCTTCTCCACTTCCTGCGACTCGTTCTCGCCGCCAGCCAGACGCTGCTCGATCGATTGCACCTGCTGCGATTGGCTGTTCAAACGCCCACGCGTCCGCTCGGCCTCAATCTGCAGTTCGGCCAGCTCTTTCCGCTGCGCCGTCAACCCTTCTTCGTGCGCGTAACAGGTCTGCTGCAGGGCCGTGTATTCGGCTTCTTTGGTGCGCAGTTCTCCGCCCAGCATCTCAAAGGACGACGCCGCCTGCGTCATCTCAATGGCGGCCTTCGAGGCCTCCCGCTCCAGCGTCTTGTACTTGCCGGCCAGCAACAGGCGGAGGTGGGTCACCATCTCCTCGCGCAGCTTCACATAGCGCTCGGCCTTGGCAGCCTGCCGCTTCAGGGAGTTCACCTGCCGCGTCACTTCTTCCAGAATGTCGAACACGCGCGTCAGGTTCTGCTTGGCGCCTTCCAGCTTGGCCTCAGCCAACCGCCGCTTGGTCTTGAAGCGTGTAATGCCCGCGGCTTCTTCAATCACCGCGCGCCGGTCCTGCGGACGCGAGCTCAGAATCTGCCCAATGCGCCCCTGCTCAATAATCGCGTACGATTCCGGGCCCAGGCCCGTGCCCATGAAGATGTCCTGAATGTCGCGCAACCGCGCCGACTTCCCGTCAATCAGGTATTCGCTCTCGCCCGAACGGTACAGCCGCCGGGTCACCGTGATCTCGTGCCGCTTCTCCCGCTGCGAATGTTCGGCCTTCGCCGTCGCCACCGCTTCCGACTCACCCTCCACCGGCTCCGGCAACTTCATCGCCGGCAACGCCACTTCGTACGAAGGGTCAAACAGCGTCATCGTCACCGACGCCATTCCAACCGGCTTGCGGTCCCGCGTGCCGGCGAAGATCACATCTTCCATCCGGGCTCCGCGCAGGCTCTTGGCACTCTGCTCGCCAAGCACCCAGCTGATCGCATCGCTCAGGTTGGACTTGCCGCAGCCATTCGGCCCAACAACGGCAGCCACACCCACCCCGTTAAAACGGAGTTCCTGGCGGTCAGCAAAGGATTTAAAGCCTTGGATTTCAACGCGCTTAAGTTTTAGCAACGCGAGGGTCCCCTCATACAAAATTTTCACTACAGCTACTGCTGTAATGCTCGGGGGGGAATCTCAATACTACGGGCATTTGGGAGGAATTGCAAGCAGCAGAACCACAGCCCAAGGTATACCTTTTCCCGCAACCACCATATCTAGTATACCGCCTTTTCAAGGGCACTACCCCGAAATCAGATTTCTGTGCCTTTCCTGTGCAAAACTTTCCACCCCTCTCCCAGCGGTTTCACGGTCGCGCAAAACGGCCAGCCATCTTTCGCTTTTCCGGCAAATTGCGCCGCCAGGTGCTCCCCCTCGGGCAGGTTCATCAACGGAATTTTCGCCCGCCGCCGCCCGATGTCGCTCCCGCTGCATACATAAAGGAACCGCCCCGTCGGCGGCCCCATGGCAAAGTTCCCGCTCACCTTCCCCGCCTCATCCCGCTCAATCGGCACCGTGAAGACAATCGGTTCGCCCGTGGAAACCACACTCTCGCTCAACTCGTTCTTCTTGTCCTGCAAGCAAAAGCAGGCCCGCGCCGGCGGGTCGACCAGAGTAATCTGCAGCGTAATCGTCATCAGTTCGGCACCATTTGAATCCTCTCCCGAGTCACCGCCTCCACCGCCTTCCGCGTGAATGGCATCGGATGATACCGCCCGTTCGCCCAATCATCCACCAGATCCGAATAATGCGGACTCTCCGGGTCCCCCACCTCCCCCGGCAGATTCGTCATCCGCGATTTATCCCAATCCGAAACATCCAACAACATCCGGAAGCTCGCCCCCACCGAAGCCCGGAACCCCGCCCCCGCCGCCACATTCACTGTCGTCGCATCACCCCCCAACGGAATCGGCCCCCGGTCGAAAGCTTTCTCCACCGCCGGATGCTTCAAATAAAGGAAGTGGATATTCCCATACCGCCACCGGCCCTTATCCGCCCCCAGCGCCGTTTCAAACTCTGTCATCGTCGCCTCCAACGTCTTCGCCAGTAACTCCGGCCGCGGCCGCGCCTCCAGCGCCCGCAGCGTCATCTCCACACTCGCCACCATCCCCTGCGGCGACTCCACCACCCCCGCCGTCAATCGCGACATCCACATCAAAAACACCGACGCCGCGGCCGACTCCTTCGTCATCCGCCCGTCCCAATCCTTCAACAACGCCATCCCCGCCGCCGCCTTCGATCCCGCCACCGGCGTCCACCGTCGCGCCACTGCCAACAGCCGCTTCGCCGGCGTCGACTCTAAATCCAACTGCAACGCCTGCATCGCGTCCAGCGTCCAGCCCCGCCGCGCCTGCAGCGCCTGCGTAATCCGCTTCACGCGGAAGTCCGGCGCCCATTCATACTGCAGCCCGTTCTTATACCCCGCCGGCAAAATGTTATTGTTCGCCGTGGCAAAAAACCCCGCAACCGGATCCAACGACCGCGGCAACTCCTCGGGCCTCAAAAACCCCTGCCACTCGTATTCCCCCGTATGCCCCGGCACCGGCAACAACCCATTCCAGCCTTTCCGCACCGGCGTCAGCCCTGTCACCGCGAACCCGATATGCCCCGCCGTATCGGCATAAACCAGATTCTCCGCCGGCGCCTTGTACCGCGAAACCGCCGCCAAAAACGTCGGCCAATCCTTCGCCCGCGCCAGCGCCAACCCCGCCAAATACCCCGCCGTCCCCGGCTCCGCCCCCACCCATCGCATCACATACGCCCGCCGCAAACCCAAATCCGTACCCACCACCGGCCCATGCACCGTATACTGCGTCTCCACCATCCGCGGCTTCTCGCCCTTCACGGCAATCCAGTGCTTCTCCGTCTCGATCTGCTTCCATTGGCCCTTATACAAATACTGCGAAGGCGACGTGGGATTCAGCTGCTCCACATACAAGTCCTGCTGATCGGTCCCCGTAATCGTGAACCCAAACCCGATCGTCTCGTTGTGCCCCAGCGCAATCCCCGGCAGCGCCGGCTCGCCGGACCCGAACACGTTCCACCCGGGCCCCACCAGATGCACCGTCCGCCGCAGCGAAGGGATCTGCAAGGAACGGTGCGGATCGCTCGCCAGCAGCGGTTTCCCCGTCGCCGACAGCCGCCCGGAAACAACCCAGTTGTTACTCCCCTGCGTCACATCGTCCACTTCATCGGTGGCCTCATCGAACGCCGACAGCGCAGAAACCCGCACCTCTTTCAAGTTCAATTCTTTCGGGATTTCCAGCTTCACCGGCGGGTCCAACGGCTGCCACTTCTCCAGCGCCGCCGCCCCATACGTGTCCACCATCCGCGCCCGCCCCGCCTCGCTCAACACGTTGGTCATCATCGAAAAAACAGCCATCCGCGAGACAACATCATTCGGCGTCCACAACCCCGGCTCAAACCCCAGCTTCCGGAACTCCGCCGTCTTCTTCCGTCGCGGGTCTTGAATATACGCGTTCACCCCGCGAACAAAGGCGTTCACGATGTGCCACGTGTCCGGCGAATAGCTCGGCCACTCCTTCTGCCAGTCTCCGCGATAGCGTAACAACAGCGCCGTCCGGTCCCGCTCCACAAAATCCGGCCCCAGCACCTCGGACAGTTTCCCAATCCCCTGCCGCCGCCATAGGTCCAATTGGAACAGCCGGTCCCGCGCCGCCATATAC
>CAMATG010000309.1 GCA_945860645.1 Candidatus Sulfopaludibacter sp. SbA3
GGGGGAATTGGGGTTTGTGGCCGAGCGGTGGATGGCGGGGGGCGTGGAGGATGTCGTCGACCCGGCGGCGATGACGGAGGCGCTGGTGCGGGTGGTGGTGGATGGGGAGAGTTGCTGGTTGCGGGCGGGGAAGGCGGTGGCGGGGCGGAGGGCGTTGTTGTTGCATGCGGTGACGCCGCGGTGGGAGACGGTGGACCTGGGTGAGGGCACGGTGACGGCGACGATGACGGGGCGGCTGGGCGTGGATGGCGTGTTGGCGCAGAAGACGGAGATGACCTCCGGCGGGAGCTTGCGGTTGATGGGCGAGCGGGCGCCGGCCGTGGGGCAGCGGGCGGGGTTTGTGGGGTTATTGAAACGGTCGACGATGCAGCCGTTGATGATGGTGCCGCTGCACGATGTGCCGGCGATTCGGGGCGTGTATGTGGAGGAGCTGGACGTGGAGTTGCCGGGGAATTATGCGGTGACGGTGAACCGGAATTTGGAGGAAGACCGGCCGTATGCGCGGTACCGGAGCGAGGCGACGACGCGGGGCGGGCGGCTGCGAATCCGGCGTGAGTTGGAGGTGAAGGAGATTCCGTTTCCGTTGGGGGCGCGCGCGTTTTGGAAGCTGGTGGAGGACGACCAGAAGCGACCGTTTGAGTTCCTGCGCACGGGGGCGGTGGACCGGGAGCGGGTGCTGGCGACGGTGGATTTCCGGGAGAATGCGCTGGGCCTGGAGGCGTATGACGCGCGGGAGTTTTCGTTGGCTGTGGAGATCTTTCAGCGGGCGACTGCGCGGAACGCGAAGGACCTGTATGCGTGGAACAACCTGGGGCGGGCGCTGGCCGCGCTGGGCCGGCTGGACGAGGCGGTGGCGGCCTATGAGAAGCAGATCGAGGTGAACCCGAAGGACAAGTATTCGTATAACAACCTGGGCCTGATTCATCAGCGGCGGAAGGAGTGGGGGAAGGCGGTGGTGGCGTTCCGGAAGCAGTTGGAGGTGACGCCGGGGGACCGGTTTGCGATGGGGAACCTGCCGGTGGCGGCGCTGGAGGCGGGGCTATGGGAGGAAGCGTTGGCGGGGCCGGGGCCGGTGGGGGCGGCGGCGCGGATCTGTTTGGGGCGGGCGGAGGACGCGCGGGTGGTGGCGTATGGGGCATTGCGGAAGGGGCCGTCGGCGTTGGACAAGGCGCAGATTGCGGAAGCGCTGGGGCGGTGCGGGAAGGAGTTGGGGTTGGCGGAGGAGTTGATTGGAGAGGCGCTGGTGGAGATTGATAAAGTACGCGAGGGGAGTTTGTCGGGGCGGCATTTTCCGAGTGCGTTTGGTTATCAGACGCGGCTGGGGGAGATGTTGAACACGCGGGCGTCGGTGGCGCGGCAATTGGGGAAGGCGGTGGCGGGGGATGGGGTGGCGCTGTTGGAAGAGGGCGCGGGGGAGATTTGGGTGGAGATGGGAGACGCCGCCGGGCGGGCGCCGTCGGGGTGGGTTGCGGGGGCGGCGCATTATTACTTTGTGGTGGCCGGGGAGCGGGGGGAGGCGGTGTTTGTGGACCGGCTGTCGGAGTTGGACGTGGAGGCGATGGAGGGGATGAAGTTGGCCGGGGCGGTGCGGGTGCCGGTGGTTGCGGGGTCGGAGCGGACGGCGAATATTTTGAAGCTCGTAGGGGCGGCGGATGGGCGGGTGAAGGTGTATCGGGCACGGCGGTTTGCGTCGGTTGAGATTTTACGGGTGGAGGCGCCGGAGCGATTTCGGTGAGGTTGCCGGGGCTCGCTATACTTTAGCCACGGGTATGCTGGAAGCGAAGAATCTACGGAAGGCGTATGGAACGCTCCAGGCGGTGAGCGGAGTGTCGCTCAACGCTGGGTTGGGGCAGTTGATCGGGTTGCTGGGACCGAATGGGGCGGGGAAGACCACAACCATCGGGATGCTGGCTGGGCTGGTGACGCCGGACCAGGGCGAGGTGCGGATTGGGGGGAAGGCCTTTGGCGGCGATACGAGCGAGACGAAGTGCCTGCTGGGGCTGGTGCCGCAGGAGTTAGCGCTGTTTGATGAGCTATCGGCGGCGGCTAATTTGGACCTGTTCGGGGCGCTCTACGGGTTGACCGGAAAGCGGCTGGCGATGGAGCGGGAGCGGGTGTTTGGGTTGGTCGGGTTGGCGGACCGGGCGAAGGATAAAGTGGACACGTTTTCGGGCGGGATGAAGCGGCGGTTGAACCTGGCGGCGGCGTTGATGCATGACCCGCAGGTGCTCCTTCTCGACGAGCCGACGGTGGGTGTGGACCCGCAGTCGCGGAATGCGATTTTCGATAACTTGGAGGCGCTGAAGGCGGCGGGGAAGACGCTGTTGTATACGACTCATTACATGGAGGAGGCGGCGCGGCTGTGTGACCGGATCGCGATTATGGATCACGGGAAAGTGATTGCGGATGACACGCTTTCCGGGTTGTTGCGGATGGCGCCGGTGGCGAGTTTTGTGGTGATTGATTTGGCGGCGGCGTTTGGGCGGATGGCGGAGTTGGGCGGGCTGGATGGGGTGTTGGAAGTTTCGGCGAATGGGGCGGCGTTGCGGGTGGGGGTGCGATCGATGGTGGTGGTGGGGCCGGTGCTGGAATGGCTGGGGGCGAATGGGGCTGTGGTCGAACATATCCGGACGGAGCGGCCGACGCTGGAGACGGTGTTTCTGCATTTAACGGGAAGGACGTTGCGCGACGCATGACGGCATTCTTGGCATTGGTGCGGAAGGATCTGCGGATCTTCTTTGGCGACGGGCGAGCGGTGATCATGGCCTTTGCGGCGCCGATTTTGATTGGGAGTTTTTTCGGGTACGTGTTTGGCCCGAAGCCGGTGAAGGAGCAGAGCCGGGTGCGGGTGTTGGTGGTGGACGAGGACCGGAGCGAGGTGACGCGGGGGCTGTTGGCGAACGAGGCGACGGTGGAGGCGGTTCCAACGGAGCTGGCGGCGGCTCGGGAGGCGGTACGGAAGGGGAAGGCGCCGGTGGCGATTGTGGTGCCGAAGGGGTTTGGCGAGGCGGCGGGGCAGGCTTTATTCGGGGCGGGGAAGCGGCCGGAGATTGGGGTCCTATTTGATCCGTCGCATGGGGTGGAAGCGTCGATGGTGAAGGGGCTGTTGACGGGGCAGGTGATGCAGGCGGTGACGCGGACCGGGTTCAAGCCGGATGCGGCGCGGCGAGCGATGGATACGGCCGCGATGGCGCCTGGGGATAAGGCGGCGTTGGGACGGCTGTTGGAGAGTGTGGAGGCGTTTCAAACGCGACCGGGGTCTTCGGGCGGGGGTGGTTTGTCGGTGCCGTTTGGGATGACCGATGAGGCGGTGACGGCGGGGACTGGGGTGGCCTACAACGCCTATGCGCATTCGTTTGGCGGGATGGCGATTCAGTTCATGTTGTTCATGGGGATTGATGTGGGGATCGGGATGTTACTGTTGCGGCAGCGCGGGTTGTGGCGGCGGTTCCGGGCGGCGCCTTTATCGAAGAGCGTGCTGTTGGGGAGCCGGGCGGTGAGCGCGATGCTGGTGGGGATGTTGATTCTGGCGGTGGTTTTCGGGTTTGCGTTTGTGGCGTTTGATGTGCGGATTTCGGGGAGTTTGTTGGGGTTTGTGGGGGTTTGCGCGGCATTTTCGCTGATGACGGCGGCGTATGGGATGTTGATCGCGGCGATTGGGAAGACGCCGGAGGCGGCGCGCGGGGTAGCGATTTTGGCGACGTTGCTGATGGTGATGTTGAGCGGGGCGTGGGTGCCGAGTTTTTTGTTTCCGCGGTGGATGCAGGGGGTGACGATGGCGGTGCCGGCGCGGTGGGCGATGGATGGATTGGACGCGATGACTTGGCGGGGGTTGGGGATTGAGGAGGCGGTTTTGCCTATTTTGGTTTTGTTGGGGAGCGCGGTTTTGTTTGGGGGAGTGGCGGTTTGGCGGTTCCGGTGGGAGGGGGAGTAAGCTGATTTGTATGGATGCGGAATTGAAGGTTTCACTGCAGGCGATTCGTGAACAGTTGGAGGAGTTGAAGGAGCAGCAGGCGGAGGTGCAGCGGGAGTTTCGGGCTTGGGCGAAGACGGCGGAGGCGCGGTACCGGCAGAGTCAGGCGGTGATGAAGGTGTTGGATGAGCGGGTGATGTTTTTGGAGGAGCGGGTACAGGAGATTGTGTTGCCGCGGCGGGCCAGTTAGGAATCCGATGTCGGGGGGGATTGGGGCCCGGTGTTCCTGTACTTTGGCCACCAGAGCAGGCTGCCGAGGGTGGCGAGGAGCATGTCTTTGTGGGCGTCCCAGATGTTACCTTGCTGGCCGTTGTAGGATTCGGCGGCGTCCTCGCCGAGGGTGATCGCCACCAGCCATTCGAGCCATTCGTAGCAGAGGCTGGAGATCATGATGGCGGCGAGGGCGTATTGGAATGCCCGGGATTTGGTAGGGGCGATTTGGACGAGGGCCGGGGTCAGGCAGAGGCCGTAGGCGAGGTGGACGAGGCGGTCGAATTGGTTGCGGCGCCAGCCGAATTGGGCGTTGAGCGAATGGCTTGTTAGCGATTGGATCCAGTCGTCGTAGGGGACGTTCGAGTAGAGCCAGCGGGCGGCTATGGAGTGGATGGATAGGAACACGACGATAAGGAAGAATTCCTTGTTGCCGAGGTGTTTGTGGGTTCGCCAGAGGGCGATGAGGCTGAGGACTGTGAGGGAGCTGTGGAGGGCTTGTTCGGCGGGCCAGAGCGGGGCGATCCAGGTGGCGGCGAAGAGGGTTAGGAAGAGCGCCGTCGACACGGACTTGGAGGGGGCCATGTTTTGTTTAGGGTCGCATGGTTTGCGAGTTGTGTCGCGTCTTGGGTACACGGCTGCTGTTCGGTTATGGGCCGAAATTTATTGGGGGTTCTGCCCGCCATGTCCCCGGGGGGCTTGCCTTGTTCCCTTGCTCGCTGCGGGGGATGTCGCGTCTTGGGGTACACGGCTGCTGTTCGGTTACGGGCCGAAAGTTATTGGGGTTCTGCCCGCCATGTCCCCGGATAGTAGCGTTTGGCGGAGACGGAAACGGGCGAGGCGGAGGGTGTCCGCGCTCGCCCGTTTTTCTCCTTCGGTGCTTACTTACCAGGTGATCTTCAGTGACAACTGCCAGCTGCGGGCGGTGTCCTGGCCGGTGATGGTGCCCCAGGACGGGCTCGTCGGGTCGGTGTTCGGATCCGAGAGGTTGGGGTGGTTCATGGCGTTAAACGTCTCGGCACGGAACTGGGTGGTGAAACGCTCGGTGATGCGGAAGTTCTTGATCATCGAGAAGTCCCAGCGGTCCTGGTTGGGGCCGCGGACCGAGCTGAACCGCAGCGACAGGCGGCGGAGGTTGGAGGCCAGTTGGCGGGCGCCGCTGGTCTCAAAGCCGGCTTCGGCGGCGGGAACGAACCAGCTGTCGACGCTGCGGGCGTCGTTGGGCTTTACGATGTTCTTCAGGTTGCCGTTGAAGATGCGGTTGCCGAAGCCCAGCGGGGCGCCGGACTGGTGTTGGTAGATGCCGCCCAACTGCCAGCCGCCAGCCACGAAATCCGTGGCGCGGTTCCAGTTGGAGCCGAACTTCCGTTTGTGGCCGAAGGGGATTTCCCAGATGCCGGAGCCGGTGAGGCGGTGGGTCCGGTCGAGCCCGGCGAGACTTTCGTAGGGCATCGGGTCCTGGGCGTTCAAGAACTCCGTCGCCTCCATGGCCTTGGACCAGGTATAGGAAGCCTGGACGGTCCAGCCGCTGTCAAAGCGCCGTTCGATGCGGTTCTGGAGCGAGTTGTACCAGCTGTAGCCGGCCGGGTCGCCGATGATCTGGACGCTGGAGAACTGGCTGAAAGGACGCAGCAGGCTGGCGCGGGTGGCGACGGTGCCGTAGATGGGGTTGAGCCCGGCGTAGGGATTGGGGAACGTGCGGCCGAGGAAATCGATCGTCGCCTGATCGCGGACGGGGGAGGTGCTCAAGTATTGGCCGGGGGTGAAGCTGAGTTCCCGGTTGATATTGAGGCGGGTGTTGCGGTTGCCGACGTAGGAGGACTCGATCATGAACTTGAGCGGGAGTTCCTGTTGGATGCCGAAGCTGAAGCGCTGCGAGTAGGGATGGCTGCGGCGATCGGGGAAAAATGTCACGCCCTGGCCGAGGTTGGTGGAGAGGCCGGCTGAGGAGCGGACCGGGGAGATGAGGCCGTTGGGGAACGGATTGGCGGTGCTGGCGAGATAAGTGATGCCGTTATCGAGCGACGCCTGGATGGGGGTGGATTGGGAGAAGCCGGTCTGGTTGGTATTCGAGTAGTTGACGCCGATGGAGGCGGTGAAGACACCGTAGCCGGCGCGGATGATGGTTTTTGGCCGGAACTGATAGGCCAGGCCGATGCGGGGTTGGAAGTTGTTCTTTTCCGATTCCCAGTAGGTGCGGCCGCTGGCGCCGGCGAAGACGAGGCCGCCCATGGCGCGGAAGTCGGCGGCGGCGAGTTCGGGGATGGGATTGCGGGCGTAGTTGGCGCGGGCGGCGTCGTTCAAGGGGCTGGGCGAATTGCCGGCGAAATGAATGGCGGCGCGGTCGAAGCGTTCGGTCATGGGGGTTTCGTACTCGTAGCGGAGGCCGAAGTTCATGGTGAGTTTGCGCGAGATTTTCCAATCGTCCTGGAAGTAGAGGGCGAAGTATTTGTCCTGTTCGACGTAGCTATCGGTGATGCTCATGGAGCCGGCGGGGATGCCGAGGAGGAGCGAGGCGACTTCGCCACCGAGGGTGGGGTTGGCGGCGGTGTCGTTGGCCTTGGTGAAGTTGGCGTTGAAGCTGTACTGGGGGGAAAGCGCGGGGCCGAAGCGGTTGCGGCTTTCGCGGTAGACGCGGAACTCCGGGCCGAAGCGGAAGGAGTGATTGCCGCGGAGCTTGGTGAAGTTGCCGGTGAAGGAGTTGGTGGTGCTGGCGGTGACGCCGTCCTGCGACTCCCAGGCGGAGATGGTGGAGAAGGGGGCGGTGGCGGTTTGGGGGATGGGCGCGATGGCCTTGTTCTGGGACTGATTGATCAGGTTCGAGGAGAAGCCTAGTTTGGCGAGATCGTAGCCCTGGGAGGTGCGGCGTTCGGGGAAGTCCTGATAGGTGAGGCCGTAGCGGAAGTTCAACAGGAAGCTGGCGTTGAAGACGTAGACATCGTCGAAGGCGAGCCCTTTGTTGTTGCGGTTGAGGATGACGCCGTTGACGTCATTGTTAAAGTTGCGGTTTTTGTCCTCTTCCCAGTAGTCGCGGTGGAGGCGGAGGAAGACGCGGTGGTTTTCGCTGAAGGCGTGATCGAGACGGGTGATCCAAACCCAGTAGTCTTCCAGGGCCTTGCCGGTGCGATAGAAGTTATTGCGGAAGTCGCGAGTGCCGGGCTGGTTGGGGAGCGGGTAGAGGTTGATCATGTTGACGCCGACCGGGTCGAGGCGGG
>CAMATG010000310.1 GCA_945860645.1 Candidatus Sulfopaludibacter sp. SbA3
GTGTGAGCCGCTTGGACTCCTCCGCCGGGATTCTGTTCAGTGTTTTCGGGGATGCTCGGGCGGGGCTACCGCGGAGCGGTTTCGTTCAATGGCGGTTTGGCGGGGACATGGTTTCAGGGGATGCCGTAAGATTGGGTCATGCCGGCGCCGCGGATTCCGATTCTAACTGTCGAGGCGTATCTGGCGGCGGAACGATCTGCGGACTCGCGGCATGAGTATTATGCCGGCGGGTCGTACGCGGTGGCCGGCGGGGCCTTTACTCACGCCCTGTTGATTTCGAATCTTTGCGGGGAGATGCGTAACGCCTTGCGCGACAAGGCGTGCCGGGAGATTTCGTCGGAGCTATTGTTCCGGAGCGGGGCGGGGCGGTTGTATGCGTACCCGGAGGTTTTGGTCTTCTGCGGGCCGGTGGTGTTTGCGGATGACCGGAAGGATGTTGTGCTGAATCCGATTGTGGTGGCGGAGGTGTTGTCGCCGGGGACGGAGGCGTTCGACCGGAGGAAGAAGGCGGCGGAGTCGGTGCAGCAGTATCTGCTGGTGTCGCAGGATGAGGCGTTGCTGGAAGTGCATACGCGGGATGAAAAAGGGGGGCGGATACGCGAGGTGCGGGGTTTGGACGGGGTTTGTGTGGTGGAGAGTTTGGGGCTGGAGTTGGGGATGGCGTGGATTTATGAGGGCGTGGAGTTGGCTGGATAGGAAATGGGAAGCCGCCCAGATGCGATTGCCAGGGTTGATCTCCGCGATGATCGCTGGGACGCTAATTGAACTTCTGCAATTCCGTGTTTTGCTGGCGTCACCGCTGGTGATTTTGGTCCGGGCCGGGTATGGCTAACGCACTTTCGATCCGGCTCTCGGAGCCAGCGCTGTTGGTGCCCGTGACTAGTTTTTGGTGTTTGGAATCGCGGTTGACCAGATGTGAACCAAACTAGGGGGTCCAATTCCCTGTCTGAACCCAACCGCTATTCTGATTTGCGGTGTCTTGCGAGATGAAATACATGTTCTTGTTTCCGGTTGCGTATGAGCCCTGGCGCCCGATCTGTAAATTGAAAATGAGGTCGGAACCGGCGTCGGAAATGACCGACGAGCCGGCTCCATATATGACGCATTGTGAATTCTGTATCGATCCCGCCGTTCCGATTGTCAGTGGTGTCGAGAGACTGGTGAGAGCGTCATTATTCTGTTTCCGTGGATTTTCAGGACACCCGAGGATTCACCTTCTTAACCGCGGTTAGTGAAACCGGAGCCATTCCGCTCGCTGGGTGCACAAGAAGTTGTATTAAGACGGAGCGCCGGGCGATTTCGACCCTGGGAAATTCTTATGTCGCGGAGTCTAATCCCTATCTGCCAGGGACGGATACCGATACCAATGGTTGGACGCTAACCCGGAAAGACGGCGGCGGACGGGTAGTTCAGCGCTCCAGTTATTCCGGCTTGATCCCCTCAACGAACTGGTGGACGGGCGGAACATCGTTGGGCACAACAATTACGAGCTATGATGGCGAGAAAACAACGGATATCGACCCGGCGGGCCGTTCCAACTGGACGCGGAGAGATCCGCTGTGACGGATTATCGAGGCGAATAGCGGGAGCCTCTCTTCGGTTACACATCAATATAACGGCAATACCCAAACAGTGCAGCAGGCCGGTCAGGTTCGAACGCTGGTGTATAACTCGCTGGGAAGACTGACTCAGACCACGCAGCCGGAAAATGGCGTGACTCAATACTTCTACGATGGAAACGGGAACCTACTCAAGCGAATCGATGCGACGTCGAAAGTGTTCGAGTTTAAGCCGCCCTCTTCTCCACCTGGCGAAAAGGCCTATGACGGATTGAACCGTCCGCGACGGAAAACAATCCAACAGCCGTCGGGTCCGGACCAGGAGGTGCTGTGGACTTGGGATTCCGCGGTGAACGGGAAAGGCCAACTCGCCGTCCTCACGTATGGCGACACGCAACTCACATACGGTAGCTATGACCTACTGGGGCGCGTTGTGAACCACGCGCAGATTACGGGATTCACTACCTATCCGTTTAGCTATGAGTACTTTGCGAATGACCAATTGAAAAAGATCACGTATCCCAGCGGACGAACTGTGACGTATGCGCTGGATACAGCCGGGCGCACCACTTCAGCGACAGGATTGAAGAATGCAACGGCGACTAACTACGCGGGCGGGATCACGTACACGCCGCACGGGGCGTTTCGGCAGATGGATTTGGGTGGTGGCAGCGGCGTGCGCGCGAACTGGAGCGCGTTCAACGGAAAACTCCAACTTGAGGGATTCTCGGTGTCAAGAATTCCGGCGCCGACGCCCGCGTTGATGACGCTGAGTTACAGCTACGGAGGGAGCGCGAATAATGGAAATCCGTTGACGCACACCGTCAACGATGGAGTCCAGAACCGGACGCAAAGCTTCGGTTACGATGCTGCGAACCGCCTGTCGATGGCGTGCGAGGCGCCAGCGGGAACCATCGGATGCACGGTGAATCCCGCGGTGACGTGGCCGGGGCCTGGATAAGGGCAGGTCTACGGGTATGATTCCTATAACAACCGATGGGTTGAACCGACAGGAACGGTTCCCGCATTGATTTACCAACCGACGTCGGCGTCGGCGTTTGTGACATCGAGCAATCGTTTTCATTCAACACAGTTTGGCGGCGCCTACGACGGGGCGGGGCAGATGACGGCTCAGTTTCCGGCATCGCAACCGATTACGCAGCGGGTGGATGAAAAGTGGGATGCGGCGGGGCAGCGAGTCGAGTCGGCCTATTCTCTGAGTGGGGTCTCCAAAACGAACACGATGACCTACGACGGGTTGGGGAACCGCGTGAAAAAGAACAATCCGGCTGCGGGGAACACGGTTTATGTGTATGACCTGTTTGGAAATCTAGCAGCGGAGTATGGTCCGGCAGAGAGTAGCAATTGCGCGCCTTGTTATTTGTTTCGCGATCCGGTGGGGACGGTGCGTTTGGTTGTCAACAAGAATTTCGCGGTGGCGAAACGATACGACACGATGCCGTTTGGGGAGCAGATTTCGGCTGGCTCGGGATGGGAAAACGGGCGGAGTGGAGCCGTGTATACACCGGGATCAACGGTGAAATGGCGATTTGGCGGAGGGTACAAGGACGACCAGACGGGGGAATGGCCGGAGACGGTGATGGGTGCTCGACAGTATAGCCCCGGGTATGGGCGGTTTGTGACGCCAGACGAGAATTTGGCGGATCAAGGTGTTGGGGATCCGCTGAGTTGGAATTTGTTCGCGTATGCAAGGAATAATCCGTTGCGGTATTCGGATCCGACGAGGCGAGGGTGTGTGTATGTAAACAGAGGAGAAACCGCACTCCAAGGTGTCGACAACGAGGTCAACTCCGGGCAATGCGGGAAGTCCGGCGGGTATTGGGTGGACGGGACAGTTACGGGTGCTCGGTTCGCGGGCGCACACACCTTGCCAACGTTACGTCAGATCGAGCTTGCTGTAGATTTCGGCGAGGGCGAGGGTGACGTCTAGAGAGTGGAGATGGATGGTGCCATCAGGGCCGGTGGCGGCATGGTAGACCCATTCGCCATCGTCGCGGCGGGTGTACCATTCGATGCTCATTTCGTCTTGCGCGACGAGGACGTATTCGCGGAGGGAGTCGACCTGGCGGTAGCGGGCAAATTTGCCGACGCGGTCCCAGCGTTCGGTGGAGTCTGAGAGGACTTCGACGATGACGGTGGGGTTGGTGAGGGTGTCCTTGGGTCCATCGGAGTACTGGAACCCGCCGCAAATTACCATCAGATCGGGGAAGAGGTAGGCTGCGCCTTGGGCGACCTGCAGGCGGAGTTCGGTGACGCTGACCGCGCAGTTGCCATCGGCCAATGCGTTACCTAGGAGTCGAGCTAGCGAGGCGATGAGGACTGAGTGGCGGCTGCTGCCGCCGGACATGGCGACCATGAGGCCATCGGCATATTCGTGCCTGGTTTTGGAGGCGCGGTCGATGGCTAGATAGTCGGCGGGGGAGAGCGTGGGTTGGGGACTTGCCGCCATTCCTTTATCGTACTATTTCGATGCCGGAGTAGACGGCGGCGAGGGCGATTGACAGATTCAGCGAGTCGAGATGGCAGTGGGCCTCGGGGCCGTGGGCTTCGCGGTAGACCCATTCGCCATTGTCGCGGAGGGTGTACCACTCGATTCGCATTTCGTCCTGGGCGACGAGAACATATTCCTTGAGTGAGGCGAGGCGGCGATATTGGGTGAACTTTCCGACGCGATCCCATCGCTCGGTGGAGTTGGAGAGGACTTCAACGATGAGCGTTGGGTTCGTGACGGTGTCCTTGCGGTCATCCAGATATTGCGGTTGAGGGCAAAGGACCATGACATCGGGGTAGAAATACGATTCTCCCGCGGTGACTTGTAGACGGAGGTCGCCGACGCTCATGTTGCACCGTCGGCTGCCGAGAGCGAGTTTGATTTCATGGGCGACGTTGGCGATTAGGAAAGAGTGGTTCGAGGTTCCACCGGACATGGCGACCATCAGGCCGTCGAGGTATTCGTGACGGACGTCGGAGGCGCGGTCGAGGGCGAGATAGTCTGCGGGGGAGAGCTTTGGTGGGGGACTTGCCGCCATTTTTTTATCGTACCTATTTCGATGATTGGGTAGCGGGATTTTGGCGGGCGGGATTTGGCGGGCGGGACGGGGGACACTGCTGCGGTTCGGACTCAGGAGTTTTGTCGGGGGTTTTGCCCGCAGTGTCCCCGATTTTGTGGCGGGCGGAAGGGCTTGCGCGTGCTCTTGATTCCGCTATTCCATTCGAACCTTTAGGCCAGGATGCCTTTTACGACTTCACCGTGGACGTCGGTGAGGCGGAAGTCGCGGCCGGCGTAGCGGTAGGTGAGCTTGGTGTGGTCGATGCCGAGTTGGTGGAGGATGGTGGCGTGGAGGTCGTGGATGCTGACGCGGTTTTCTACCGCTTTGAAGCCGAATTCATCTGTCGCGCCATAGGCCCGGCCGCCTTTGATGCCTCCGCCGGCCATCCACATGGTGAACCCGTAGGGGTTGTGGTCGCGGCCGGAACCGCTTTCGCTTACCGGCGTTCGGCCGAATTCCCCGCCCCAGACCACGAGCGTCTCGTCGAGAAGGCCGCGACGTTTGAGGTCGGCGACGAGGGCGGCGGCGGCCTGGTCCATGGCCGGGCAACGCTTGCGGAGGTTCTTTTCCAGGTCCTTGTGGTCGTCCCAGTCCTGGCCGGCATCGGTGTTGACGTGGACGTAGCGGACTCCCTTTTCCACGAGGCGGCGGGCCATTAGGCAGCCCTGGCCGAAGGGCGTGGCGCCATACTCGGCGCGGATGGCGTCCGGTTCCTTGCGGATGTCGAAGACGTCCATGGCTTCGAACTGCATGCGGTAGGCGGCTTCCATGGACTTGATGCGGGCGTCGAGGAAATCGTCGGCGCCGAAGCCGTTGGAGAACTCCTGATTCAGGGCCTGGATGGCGTCCAGTTGGCGGCGTTGGGCGTCTTTGTCGAGGAGTTTATTGCGAAGATTCGCGATCATCTTCTCGGGTTCGATTTCGGAGTCCGAGAAGGGCGTCCCTTGAAATTCAGCCGGGAGGAAACCGGAGCGGAGCTGGGCGCCGCCGCCTCCGCCGGGGCTCAGGTTCACGAAGGCCGGGAGGTTTTGGTTTTCGGTGCCGAGGCCGTAGGAGACCCAGGCGCCCATGGAGGGGCGGGTGGCGAGGATGGAGCCGGAATGGATGAGGCTGCGCGCGGGCGTGTGGGTGGGGTTGAAGGTGTACATCGAGCGGACGACGCAGATGTCGTCGATGACCGAGCCGATTTTGGGGCAGAGTTCGCTGACGTCGATGCCGGCTTTACCGTACTTCGTGAATTGGAACGGGCTGGGGAGGAGGCCACCGGTTTGGCGTTCGGTGCGGAGATCGACGGTGCCGGGGCGCTGGCCGGCGAACTTGGCGAGGGCTGGTTTGGGGTCGAACATATCGACGTGGGAGGGGCCGCCGGGGAGGAAGAGGAAGATGACGTGTTTGGCTTTGCCGGGCATCTTGGGACCCGTGTAGTTGCCGGCGAGGGCATTGAGGCCGATGGCGCCGAGGCCTCCGCACACTTGAGAGAAGAGTTCGCGTCTCGTCATTTTTGGAACATTACCTCGTTGGTGGAGAGCAGGACGTGGGCCAGGTTGGGGAGGTCGCTTTGGGCGAGATAGCTTTTGGCGATTTCGGTTTCTTTGGGGCTGGGGTCGCGGGCGAGGACCTTGCGATAGAGGGCACGGATGCGGGCGTTGGTGTCGGGTTCGCTGTCGAGGGCTTTGGCGATATTGGTGGCCTGGGCGCGGAGGAAGGGGCCGTTTAACACGAAGAGTTGTTGGAGGGGGGTGGTGGTTAAGTCGCGGCTGGGGCTGGTTTGGGTGGGGTCGGGGAAGTCGTAGATCTTGAGGAGATTGGACAGGCGGCCGCGGCCGATGCGGCCGTAGATGGTGCGGCGGTTGTTGGGTTCGGCGTCGAGATCCTGGGAGAGGCCGTAGACTTGGGGGTCGAGGGCGCCGGAGATTTTTAGCAGCGAATCCCGGTACGCCTCTACTTCGAGGCGGCGGGGGTTCATGCGCCAGAGGAGGGTGTTGGACTGATCGATTTTGTCGCCATCGGGGCGGCGCTTGCTGGCTTGTTGCCACGCATTCGAGAGCAGGATTTCTTTGTGGAGCCACTTGAGGGACCAGCCGTTCGAGATGAAGCGGGCGGCGAGATCGTCGAGCAGTTCGGGGTGGGAGGGCTTGTCGCCTTGGGTGCCGAAATCGCTGGGCGTCGCGACGAGGGGACGGCCGAAGTGCCAGGCCCAGACTCGGTTGACGAAGACGCGGGCGGTTAATGGCGCGGCGTCGGTGACGATCTTTTCGGCGAGGTCGAGGCGGCCGGAGCCGTTGGTGAGTTTGGGATCGGATTGGGCGAGAACGCTCAGGAATTTGCGGGGAGCGGGTTCGCCTTGGGAGGCGACGTTGCCGCGGAGAAAGACGTTCAGATCGCGGGGCTCGTTGGGCTTGTAGTAGAGCCAGGTGTAGTTTTCATCGGAGCCGTCGACGTAGTTGGCTGCGTCGTAGACGGTGTTCATGAAGGGCTCGTCGGAGGCGCCGGGACGGCGGCGGGCGGCGACGGCTTGTTTGGCCTGTTGTGATGGATCGCGCCAGAAGCGTTCGAGGTATTTGACGAGGACGGGGTAGCGATCGGTGAGGGCTTCGGTTTCCGTCTTCAGCTGGGCGATTTCCTGTTTCCAGCGGGCGACGCGTTCGGCTGCGCCGACGACGGTGGAGGCTTCGCCGGTGAGGAGGTTGCGGGAGTAGGCGAGATCGAAGAGGCGGCGCTGGACCCATTGGAAGCGGGCTTCGACTTGGGGGTCGATGT
>CAMATG010000311.1 GCA_945860645.1 Candidatus Sulfopaludibacter sp. SbA3
CTGCCCGATACCCGCCACCTCACCGGCGATCTCAGCGACGCCCGCCTGCCCGACGGCCGCCTCGTCACCGTCTACGATCCCGCCACGACCAGGCCCAATCCAGCCGGCGGCTTTCTCCGCTCTCCCTTCCCCAATAACGTCATCCCCGCCGGCCGCATCGATCCGGTCGCCCGCGGCTACTCCCGCATCCTCCCCGCGCCCATGGTCCCCAACGCCCCTCTCGGCGCCATCAATTACACCCGCGCCGACGGCAACCGCGTCCCCAAGGACTCCTACAGCTTCCGCGGCGATCACAACTTCACCGACAACAATCGCATCTTCACGCGCTACTCCTACGACGACACGCCGTACAACCGCGCCCCCGTTTTTGGCCAGGAACTAGCCAACATCGCCCCCACCGCCGGGCCCCAGATCTTCACCCGCTGGAACACCGTCGTCGAAGATACGCAGACCTTCTCGCCCTCCATGATCGGCGTCTTCCGCTACTCCGCCAGCCGCCTCATCAACTTCCGCCGGCCCTATTCCGACAACTACGACATCACCTCGCTCGGCCTGCCCGCCTACCTGCGCCAGGGCATGGTGGACCCCATTTCCCTTCCCCCCATCACCATCACCGGCTACTCCAACACGGGCTCCGTTCCCAACATCGTCGTCGGCGGCATCGTCGGCGGTACGGACTACATCAACTTCGGCCACACTCTCCAAACCGGCCAGGCGACGTTTACCAAAAACCTCACGGCGCATACGTTGAAATTCGGCGGCGAATTCCGCGCCGTGCAGTTCAACAACCTGCAGGTCGGCGATCAGGCCCACAACTTCGCCTTCAACCCCTCCTGGACCCAGGGCCCCAATCCCAATCAATCCAGCGCCGTCGCCGGCCTCGGCATCGCCTCATTCCTCCTGGGCATTCCCACAGGCGGCGTCAACCCCGTCCCCGCCCTCGCGTTGACCACCAAGTTCTTCGGCGTCTTCCTGCAGGACGCCTGGAAAGTCACCCCCAAGCTCACCGTCAATCTCGGCGTCCGTTGGGACTATGAATCGCCCCGCACCGATCGTTTCAACCAGCTCACCAACTTCGATTACCAGGTCGCCAGCCCCCTCCAGGCGCCCGGCATCGCGCCCCGCGGCGGACTCACCTTCGTGGGCGTCGGCGGCCTGCCCCGCACCAACGCGACGCCCGATCGCAACAACTTCGCACCCCGCCTCGGCATTGCCTACCGCCTGAATACGAAGACCGTCATCCGCACCGGCGGCGGCCTCTTCTACGGCCACACCGGCGGCCTCGGCGGCGGCGCCGGCCCTTTCGGCACCTCCGGCTTCCTGGCCTCCACGAATATCGTCCCCAGCCTCGATGGCGTCAATCCGATCGTGAAGTGGAGCGATCCCTACCCCAACGGGTTCAACCGCCCCACCGGTTCCACCGCCGGCCTCCGCACCCTCCTCGGCCAGTCCATCGGCTTCTACGATCGCGGCAACGTCACCCCCTACAGCACGCAATGGAATTTCAACATCCAGCGCGAACTGCCCGGCAACATCCTGCTCGAAGCCGGCTATGCCGGCAGCCGCGGCCTCCACTTTCCGGAAAACCGCCAATTCAACCAACTTTCGCCGGAAATCTTGAGCCAGGGCGACGCCCTGCGAACCCTGGTGCCCAATCCGTTCTTCGGGCAAATCGCCGTCGGCACGCTCGCCCAGCGGACGGTGGCCCGGGCCCAGTTGCTGCGCCCGTTCCCGCAGTTCGACGGCGTCGCCAGCCAGGGCGCCAGCTGGGCCGCGTCCACCTTTCACGCGCTCGAAGCCAAGGCCGAAAAACGCTACGCCAGCGGCGTCAGTATTCTCGCCTCCTACACCTGGTCGAAGCTGCTCGACTTCGGCATCGGACCGTTCGCCGGCGAGGCGATCGGCGCCGGAGGGTTCCAGAACTGGGCCAATCTCGCGTCCGAAAAAAGCTCCTCCACCCTCGACCAGACGCACCGCTTCATCCTCAACGCCGTCTACGAAATCCCCTTCTACAAGGGCCGCACCGGCGCGGCGGCGAAGCTGTTCGCCGGCTGGCAACTCGGCGGCATCTACAGCTCCTTCTCCGGCGGGCCGCTCGGCGTCGCCTCGGCCGTCAACAATACCTTTTCCCAAGGCGGCGGCCAACGGCCCAACTGGAACGGCCAGAACGCCTGCGTGGCCAATCCCACGCCCACCCGCTGGCTCGATAGCACCGTGTTTTCCACCCCCGCAACCTACGCTTTCGGCAACGCGCCCCGCACCTTCAACGGCTGCCGCAGCGACGGCACCGCACAGGTCGACATGACGCTCACCAAGAACACGAAGATCAAGGAGCGCCTCAACCTCCAGTTCCGCACGGAGATGTTCAACGTCTCCAACAGCGCCCGCTTCTCACCGCCCAACTCCTCGTTCGGCAATGCGCAGTTCGGCACCATCAACGCCCAAAGCAACCTCCCGCGCATCATCCAGTTCGCTCTGAAACTGATCTACTGAGCACCTGGCTGATCTCGGCGGCTTGCCCGCTTCAAAATTCCGCGTCCTTCGATTACCCGGGCTATGCTAAGAATCATGGAAGGAAACAGCCACGAAGCGAAGTCCCACCTGTCCAAGCTCATCGACCGAGCGCTGGCCGGCGACGAAGTCATGATTGCCAGTGATGAGAAGGAAAAGCCGGTTCTTGACAGTGCCCGGGGAACAGTAGAGTTCACAGAAGGCTGGGACGACCCGTTGACCGACGCCGAATTGAACGACTTGTTCGGCATCTGAAGTCGCTCCTCGACACTCATAGTCTTCTCTTCGCAATCATCTGCCGATGCTGCACAAGGACCCATTTGACCGCCTACTAATCGCCCAAGCGCGCGTTGAGAACATGACGTTACTCACACTCGATGAATCCATCCATCGATATCCCGTCCAGATGCTCAGGTAACATCGCCTACAGCGAAATCCCGTTCATTCTCAACCGCCACCCCGAGTTCGTCCGCCCAGCTTCCGATTCGCCGCCTCCACCGAAAACTCCTTCGGATCAAACCGCTCGCCCAGCCAATCGAACAGTTGCTCGTGATCCTCGTGCTCGGGATCCGCGATCGCCTCCAGCAGATCGTAGTACCCACCCACGCCGCCACAGTCTTCCGGCGGCCCATGCAGTTCCCCCGCCACGCACGCCGGATACTTCAGCCCCGGCTCCACGGGCAATATCTTCTCCACCACAATCTCGTGTTCCCAGCAATCCCCGAAGTCGTAGGTATACGTCGCCTTGGCGCCCTCCCACCCCATCACCTGCGACAGTTTCGCCGTCCGATCGCTCCGCACCGGGGGCCCCCCCATATCCCAGCCATCCGGATCCGGCGGCCCGAACAACTCCTCGCCGATTCGAAACTCGTGCAGGTGACAATCCTCCCATTCCATCACCGTCTGCAGCACCCGATGCAGCCGCTGCAATGTCATGTTCGCCGGTACCAGCAGCCGCCGCCAGATTGGCGGTTCCGTGTCCTGCAGCATCACTTTGATCTGATAAACTTCAACCGTTTTCGTGGCCATTCTCGTCCTCCCGCTCCACCCAAATCCGCAAATAGTGCCGCTTCCGCTCCGGCTCCGGATAGTCCTCATACGCCGTCCGCCCATGCAGATGCGTCACATTATTCAGGAACTGAATATCCCCCCGCCGCAACTCCATCCGCACCGCCAGCCGCTCACAAACACCCTCGAAATAATCCAGCGCCTCCCGCTCAAAATCCGTCAACGCCACACCCGCCAACTCCGCCCCCTTCTCAATGTACAACCGCAAATACCGCACCTGAAACGCCGGCGCCAACGCAAACACCGGCACGTCCAAAAACGGTGCCGCCCCCGCCGGCAACTCCGCCCGCCGGTCCACCGCGAACGGCCGGCACAGTCGTTCTAAAAACAAAGGCCGCTCCGCCAGCATCGTCCGATACACCGCCCGCCCATCCACAAAAATCGACTCGCCCCCGCTCCGCGCCGTCTGCAAAACCAGCAACCCCAAAACGTCCGGCGTATGCCCCGCCATCCGCGACGGCGAATCGGTATGAAACCCAAATGCCGACGTCGTCTTCGATGTCCTGACGCCCGCCTTCCCGAAGTCCCGCTCCAGCGAATACCCCTCGTCCCGCACCGAATAAATCAGCGTCCCGTCAACCGTCTGCGGCACCACCCGCCCCAACCGCCCCGCCGAGGCCAAATACAACTCCCTCACCCCTTCTGCCTCCACCGGAAACCCACGCACAATCGCGCATCCAGCGCCATCCCACACCGCCTCCGCCACCCCATCCAATCCCCCGCCCCAATCGAATACAGGTATCTCCGGCATCCCCGCCAGTCTAGAACAATTCCTCCACCAGAATCGTCTGCTCCGGCGCCCCCAGAGTCGCCACCCGCTCCCCGGCCCCATACGCCGCCACGTCCCGGTACAACCCATCCTCCGGCCGCCGGTGCACGATCACGCGCCGCCCCGCCACATCCACCACCCAGTACTCCGCAATCCCGGCTCGCGCATACAGCCCGGCCTTCACCGTTAGGTCGAACGACAACGTAGTGCTCGCCACCTCCGCCACAAACACCAAATCCTCCGGCCCCGGAATCGCCGAAAGCTCCCGTATAGAACGACGGAGCACAGCAACGTCCGGCGCCGGATCGTTCGTCGGATTGTCCTCCGGATGCACATCGATCGACGGGCATTGCGGTACAAACAAAGCCCCATACACGCCAAGCAACCAGTTCCCCAGCAGAAGCGCCGCCACCATGTGCCCGCGACTCTTCGGCGGCTTTAACACCAACTCGCCGCCAATCAACTCATACCGCCCCAACTCCAACAGCCCCGTGCAACTCTCCCGCGTCCACGGATTCTGCATCGCCACTGGCATACCCAAATACCCCCCCATTTCCCAATCTGTTACACTGGGACCACCGGTTACCGAATAAAAATTTCTCCACGTGTGATATGCTGCGCGTGTCGAAATTGCTTCTTAAGCAGTCCTATCCTCCGAATGGATTGCTTGAGGGAACCGCATCGGAAAAGGGTTTGGCAAGGTGAAAGATGCCCCTTTTCCGATGCGGATTGCCCCGAACGAACTTCCGTTGGGGCTCACGGATCCGGCGCCAATACTTCCTGGAGCGTACATGTCCGCTAAAACATGTCGCTATCGCTCCGGGCTGGGCCCGCGTCCAAACATTCCCAGCCCGATGCGCCAGTACAATACCGGAACCATCGATGGATCCGCGGAGAGATCGTTTACTGCTCTAAACTTTAAAGATCGTGAATTGGAATTCGTGTCAATCGTCGTGTTGGTTACGAAAAAAGACCCTCTGAACCGGTCCGCCAACGTTTGGAAGGAGCGGTTCTAAACTTTTTACCGGCTCCCGCAAGCACGCTTGATTCAGCCCGCCCGCTTCGTTCGTGTAGCGTCTCAATCCAGAGGGTTGGGTTATGTGATTAACTTCATCAATTCACGTCAGTATCCAGCAAGTGGATAACCAACACATATATTCCAGCAAAGCATTGAAAATAAATCAAGTGGGGGATGACGGAAAGTTTTAACATGCGGCCCCAGACGACCGCCCTGTGTCCATATGACACAATGATCATCGTGCCTCCGCTGACGCGCCGTGCGGCGCTCGCCACCCTCACCGCCGCCTCGGCGTACCCCCAGCAGCCCCAGGAAGAGGAGTTTCAGGTCTACGGCGATAACCCGCGCCTCTTCCTCAACGCCCGCCGCCTACGCCTCCTCAAACGCGAACGCGAACGCACCTCCGTCCGCTGGATGCAGCTGGAAACCCTCGTCGCCGGCAAAGCCCAAATGGCCGAACCCGGCCTCGCCCACGCCCTCTATTCCGTCGTCGCCGCCAATAACGACTTCGCCAAACTCGCCATCCAGTTCGCTCTCACCAACAACGACCTCCGCCAACAGGCCTTCGTCCTCGATTGGTGCCAGCCCCTCCTCTCCGAAGAACAATCCAAACTCCTCACCGCCAAGCTCCGCCAGGCCCTCGCCACCGCCCCCGCCAAACGCGACATTCCCACCATGCGCGACCGCGCCCTAGCCGCGGTCGTCGTCGGCCACAAAGAAGAGCTTGAAAAACTCGTCAAACAGTGGTGGCGGAAAGAAGTCGCCCCCGGCCTCCGCAACGGCTCCTACCGCTACACCCGCGAAGACAGCTACGCCCTCTTCGAAATGCTCCACGCCATCCGCGACGGCATCCAGATCGACCTCCGCGAAGACGCTCCCCGCTACTTCAAAGAACTCCCCGCCTACCACATCCTCTCCTACTACCCCGCCACCTTCCCCGCCGCCGAAAATGAATACCGCGTCCCCTTCTACGACGGCGATGGCGAACCCGACCTCCGTGTCGCCGCCCTCGCCCGCGCCGCCGATCTCGCCATGGTCGCCTTCGACACCAACGCCCAGGAAACCCAATTCGTCCAGGGCTGGCTCATCCATGACCGCTTCCTCATGCGCGGCGTCTTCGGCATCGTCTACGAATTCCTCTGGGCCAACCCCTACCAACCCGGCCTCAGCTACTACCACCTCCCCCTCTCCATGCACGCCGGCGCCGCCGGCCGCCTCGCCCTCCGCTCCAGTTGGGAGGACGATGCCACCTGGTTTCACTACGCCGATCGCAAAGTCCAGTTCTTCGAAGAAGGCCGCCGCAAAGACCGCGGCCTCAACTCCCCTGCCCCCGTTGAAATCGGCGGCACCATCGTCCACTTCGGCCGCGACGAAATGAAGTTCCAGCCCGCCAACGCCGAACTGCAAAAGGCGTACGTAATCGGCCTCGCCCCCAACGCCCGTTACGACATCGAAGTCGACGACGAAGAAATCATCGAAAAGCGTACCGACGGCGGCGGCATCCTCGAATTCGATTTCCCTCCCATGCAGGACAAATCCGTCCGCATCAAACGTGCCAAAGCCGAATGATCCTCGCCGCTCTCCTCATCCCTATCCTCCATCCGTCGATATTCCTCAGCCCCTACAACTCGACCGAAAAGGGCGAATGGATCTACGCCGGCGCGTACCTGAAAACCAGCTTCACCGGCACCTCCGCTACCCTCCATTTCGACGCCTCCACCAACCTCGGCGCCCCGCCCAAATTCCGCTGGTCCATCGATGGCCAACCCCTCCAAACCGCCCAGGCCACCCGCACCCTCGAACTCGCCAAAAATCTCCCCAATAAAACCCACTCCCTCACCCTCTACCTCGCCGCCTCCGACGCCAACTACGACCGCTGGAACACCCCCACCCAAATCATCCGCCTGGAATCCCTCGAACTCGACAACGGCGCCACCGTCAAACCGCCCAAAAACATCTCCAAAAAACAAGCCATCTTCTTCGGCGATTCCATCACCGAAGGCGCC
>CAMATG010000312.1 GCA_945860645.1 Candidatus Sulfopaludibacter sp. SbA3
CAACCGCCCCACCACCTCCTGCAAAAACCCAAACAAATCCACCGGCTCGTTATTCGTCAAATTGAAATCCCCCGAACACGAAACCGCCAACGCCCGCTCAATGTAGTAACTCAAATTCTCGATATAAATCAGATCCCCCACCGGAGCCGTCCCATCCGCCCGCTTCATCCGCGGCAACACCCCCTTCTTCGCCGCCCGCAAAATCCGCGGAAACAACACCGTATCCCCCGGCCCAAACACCGCCCGCGGCCGCAAAATCACATACGGCAAACCAGACGCCCGCACCAACCGCTCCCCCTCCACCTTCGTCGCCGCGTACAAATTAATCGGCCTCTCCGGCAACGCCGTCTCCTCAGTAATCCCCAACTGGTCCCCATGCCGGTAATACACCGAACTCGACGAAATAAAGACAAACTTCCCACACCCCTTCGCAAACTCCAAAACATTCGCCGTAGCCCCCACATTCGAAGCCCGAAACGCCTCCGGCCGCCCCCAAGGTGCCGACAACGCCGCCGCATGAACCACCGCATCAAACCGCCCCAAATCGGAAGGCAAAGGCCGCGTCAAATCCCACGATAAAAACGAATCCACAGACCCAACCCGCGCCGCCCCCCGGCTCACCCCCGTCACGTGATATCCGCCCAACGAACGCAGATACACCCCCAACGCCCCACCCACAAAACCACTCACCCCCGTAATGAGCACACGACAAGACATGTAAGCTCACAGTACCGTAGTTAACTGGGCATGACCAAACCAATCCCGAACCTCCGCTGGTGGATCGCCGGTGCGCTTTTCCTCTCCACCGTCATCAACTACATCGACCGCCAGACCCTCTCCGTCCTCGCCCCCTACATCAAGGCCGAGTTCCAATGGAACAACGCCACCTTCGCCATCCTCATCATCTCCTTCCGCCTCTCCTACGCCTTCGGCCAATCCATCTCCGGCCGCGTGCTGGACAACATCGGCATCCGCCGCGGCCTCCCCTTAGCCGTAGCGTTCTACTCAATAACCGCCATGGCCACCTCCCTCGCCACCGGCCTAAAAAGCCTCTCCATGTTCCGCTTCCTCCTCGGCGCCGGCGAATCCGCCAACTGGCCCGGCGCCGCCAAAACCGTCGCCGAATGGTTCCCCAAACGCGAATCCGGCTGGGCCGTAGCCATCTACGATTCCGGCTCCGCCATCGGCGGCGCCCTCGCCCCCTTCATCGTCTTCGCCGTCTACCGCCTCTTCAACGACTGGCGCCCAGCATTCTTCATCACCGGCCTCCTCGGCCTCGCCTGGATTCCCCTCTTCCGCTGGCTCTACCATCCCCCCGAAACCCACCCCCGCCTCTCCGCAGCCGAACGCCACGACATCCTCACCAACCGTGCCGACTCATCCCCCACCGCCCAACCCAGCCTCCCCTACAAAACCCTCCTCGCCCAAAAGCAAACCTGGGGCATCGTCATCGCCAAGTCCTTCACTGACCCCGTCTGGTACTTCATCACCGACTGGTTCGCCATATACCTCGTCGCCAAAGGCTACAACCCCGAACAATCCCTCCTCGCCTTCTGGGTCCCCTTCCTCGCCGCCGACATCGGCAACTTCGCCGGCGGCGGCCTCTCCAGCCATCTCATCAAAAAAGGCTGGGACACCCCCCGCTCCCGCCGCTTCGTCGCCGTCATCTCCGGCCTCGGCATGGCCACCCTGGCCGGCGCCGCGTTCACAAACTCATTCCCCATCATGGTCGCCTGCTTCGCCCTCTCCACCCTCGCCTACGCCAGCTTCTCCACCATCGTCCTCGCCCTCCCCGGCGATCTCTTCCCAACGGGCTCCGTAGCCTCCGTCAGCGGCCTCTCCGGCACCGGCGCCGGCCTCGGCACCATCGCCGCCACATACCTCACCGGCATCGTCTCCGACGCCTACTCCTTCGAACCCATCCTCATCACCGCCGCCTGCATCCCCCTCATCGCAACACTCGCCGTAGTCACCCTCCTCAAACCACACCCGCCAACCTGATCAACCAAACCCCCGCCAAAACCCGCTATACTCTGAGACCAAATCCGTCATCGCTTCGCGAGGTCTCAATGAAACTCTCCCACGTTTCGCTGTTCCTGCTGCTGATCAACAACGTCGCCTATTCCCAGACGACGTCCACCGAAATCCTTGGCTCCGTCACCGACCCCTCTGGCTCCTCCGTTCCCGGCGCCAAAGTCACCCTCCGCAGAAGCGGTACCGGCACCACCCGTCAAGCCGTCACCAATAGCGAAGGCAACTTCTCCTTCCCTCTCATCGATGTCGGCGAATACACCGTCCGGGTCGCCGCGCAGGGCTTCAAAACCGAAGAGCAAAAGGACATCACCGTCCAGCTCCAACAAAAGGCCCGTATCGATTTCCAACTCCAGGTAGGTCAGGCAACGGAAGTCGTCGAAGTCTCCGCCACCGGCACCACCCTCAAAACCGAAGACGCCGCCGTCGGCGGCAATATCGATAACAAACGCGTCGTTGAACTCCCGCTCAACGGCCGCAACGTCGCCACCCTCGCCGTCCTCATCCCCGGCGTTCAGTTCGGCGTCCGCATGGGCCTCGATGGTTCCGGCGGCTTCCCCATCCCCGGAAACGGCGTCGCCATCAGCGCCAACGGCCAGCGCGAAGTCAACCAGCAAGTGACTCTCGACGGCGTCATCGCCACCGAACCCCGCGTCAACACCGCCTCCTTCTCCCCATCTATCGATGCCCTCGAAGAGTTCCGCGTGCAGACCTCTTCCTACTCCGCCGAATACGGACAGAACAGCGGTGCCATCCTGCAGATGGTCGTCAAAAGCGGTACCAATCAACTCCACGGCACCTTCTACGAATTCCTCCGAAACGACAAGTTCGCCGCCAAGGATTACTTCCTCAACTTCCAACAACCCGCCGGTGCCCGGGAAGCCGCCAAACCCGTCCTCCGCCGCAATCAGTTCGGTGTCTTTCTCGGCGGTCCGGTCCTGTTCCCCAAACTCTACAACGGCAAGGACCGTACCTTCTGGAGCTTCAACTACGAAGGCCGCCGCGAAACACGCGAAGTGGTCCAGGAAGCATTCCGCTTCCCCGCCGCCTTCCGGAATGGCGACTTCTCCTCCTTGCTCACACCCCCGCTCAACGCCAGCGGCGTCCCCATCCGCCAGCCAACCATCATCTTCGACCCCACCACCGGCGAGCCCTTCCGCGACTCCTCCGGCCGCATCACCAACATCATCCCGCCCAGCCGCATCAACAAGCCCGCGCAGGATTACCTCAACAAATATCTCCCCCTGCCCATGTTCGCCCCCACCGACCCCCTCGACATCAACACCCGCGGCTCCGTCCCCAACATCATCCAGAACAACCAGTACATGTTCCGAATCGATCACACCCTCTCGGCAAAGGATAAAGTCTTCGTCCGCTACATCGCCGACCGCGGCTCCTGGACCAACGGCGACCTCAACCCGAACCTCACCTATTTCGTCACCTCCGTCAACGCCAACATGGCCGCCCAGTGGGTCAGGATCATCAACCCCACCACCGTCAACGAATTCCGCTACGGCCTCAACAAGTCCGACAACAACACCCTGAACCCGCGCACCAATACCGGCTTCGATCTCGACTCGCTCGGCCTCGGCCAGTTCCGCGTTACCAGCGGCCGCAAATTCTCCGACCGCGAAGTCGGACTGCCGCCAACAATCATCCCCGGCGACCGCGATGGCGGCAACGGCTACGACTTCAACACCGTCCACCAGTTCACCAACAACCTGTCCATGACCCGCGGCTCCCATACGTTCAAGTCCGGTTTCGAATTCCGCCGCCTCATCCTGGACCGCGCCGCCGCCAACTCCGCCCGCGGCTCCATCGCCTGCTGTCCCGGTGGCTATAGCCTCGCCGGCTGGCTCCAGGGCTATTTCGGGAACACCGAAACCGGCGAAGGCTTCCCCTACACCGCGCCCCGCCAAAACCGCTGGTCGGCCTACTTCCTCGACGACTGGAAAGTCACTCGCAAACTGACCATGAACATCGGCCTGCGCTGGGATTATTTCCAGGTCCCGCTCGATTCCTTCGGTGCCTGGCGCTCCCTGCATCTCGATGTCCTCACCCGGGCCGCCGACGGGCGAAACCTGCCCACCGTCATCCCCGGCGTCAATGCCAAGAACTGGGCTCCCTACAACGCCGACAACCGCTACTTCATGCCCCGCATCGGCCTCGCCTACCGCGCGACGAACAAGTGGGTCATCCGCAGCGGCTTCGGCTGGTTCGCCAACGCCCAGCAGCTGAACAACTTCACCATTCTCAACCTCGTCCCCCCGATCTCCGGCACCATCGCCTATCAGATTCAGCAGGACATCCTGCCCACGTTCACCTACGACTATTCCGGCCGCAGCTACCAGGTCCAGCCCAGCCGCCTCCGCCCCGGATTCATCAACTCCGTCGGCAATATCTACGGCGCCGGCGGCGGCTCCGTCTCCTCGGTCCGCAACACCATCCTCGTCCCGCCCGATAACAAGTCCTCCAACCACTGGCAGTGGAGCTTCGACGTGCAGCGCGAGCTGCCCTTCAAGGTCCTTCTCACCCTCGCCTACGTCGGCAGCAAGACCAGTCACCTCGACAACACCATTTCCTGGAACAACCCCGATCCGGCCTACCTCGACACCAACATCCAGGCCCGCCGGCCGTATCCGTTCCATATCTCCCAGGGTGAAAACAACGCCGCCGGACAGCCGCTCGTCTTTGGCACCGGCAATATCCGCTACCTCGACAGCTATGCCAACGGCAGCTACCACGCCCTGCAGTCCAACCTCGAAAAGCGATACAGCCATGGCCTCGTCTTCGGCTGGGCCTATACGTATTCCAAGTCTCTCGGCGAAGGCTATGGACGAAACGAAGGCGGAGCAGGCATTCTGAACGGTTCCCAAAACCCGCGGGATCGCCGCGGCCAGCGGGGCAGATATGGGTTCGATGTCACCCACAACAGCGTCTTCAACTTCGTCTATGAAATGCCCTTCCTGAACCGCTTCAAAGGCATTCCCGGTGCCTTCCTCGCCGGGTGGCAGACCAACGGTGTCTACACCATCCGCACCGGCTTCCCCTTCACCGTCTTCGGCGGCAATCTGAACACCGGTGGCTCCACGATGCCGGACCGCGTCGCCGATGGACGCCTGAACGATCAGGCCTCCCGCCAACGCTGGTACGACACCCAGGCCTTCCGCCGCACCGATTGCAATATCAACGGCCGGCCCGACCTCTGCCACTACGGCAGCTCCGCAATCGACGCCATGGTAAGCCCCGGCGGCAACATCATGGACTTCTCCATCTTCAAGAACTGGAAGCTGCCCTTCCTCGGCGAACAAGGCCGCATCCAGTTCCGTTCGGAGTTCTTCAACCTGTTGAATCGTCCCAACTTCGGCCAGCCCGGCGGCATCAGCTTCACCACCACCAGCTCCATCGTTCCCGATGGTCCCCGGGATGGAGAAATCCGTAGCCTCCGCAACCAAATGCGCGTCATTCAATTCGCGGCTAAGATTTACTTCTAGGCATGCCCCTCCTCTTAGCCCTGATTTCCCTCACCTGGCAAGCCGGTGCAGCCAAAATCGACGTTACCCCCAAGGAACCGATCTGGCTCTCCGGCTACGCCAACCGCACGAAACCCGCCGAAGGCACCCTCCAACCCATCTACGTCAAAGCCGCCGCCTTCCGCCAAAACAACGAAACGGCGGTCATCGTCACCAGCGACCTCCAGGGCTTCGATGTCGACATGATTGCGAACATCGCCACCCGCGCCGAAAAACAATTCCAACTCCCCCGCAAAGGCCTCGTCCTCAACTACTCCCACAACCACAGCAGCCCCGTCACCGGCAAAGTCCTCCACCTCTACTACGACCTCAACCAGCAACAAACCGAAGCCGTCACCCGCTACACCAACAAACTGCAAGACCAAATCGTCCAAGTCATCGGCGAAGCCATCAAGGACCTCGCCCCCGCCGAACTGACCTTCGAACAAGGCCTCGCCGGCATCGCGGTAAACCGCCGCCGCGCCCGCCCCAACGGACGCGCCCTCTTCGGCCCCGTCGATCACGACGTGCCCGTCCTCGCCATCCGCGCCCTCGGCGGCAAACTCCGCGCCATCCTCTTCGGCTACAGCTGCCACACCACAGCGCTGTCGGGCTACCAAATCAACGGCGACTACGCCGGCTACGCCCAGGCCGCCCTCGAAAAACGATACCCCGGCACAACCGCCCACTTCGTCCAAGGCTGCGGCGGCGACGCCAACCCATTACCAAGAATCATGAACAGCGACTCCGCCGAAGCGATAGAACTCGCCGAAATGTACGGCAAAATACTAGCCCGCGCCGTCGAAGCCGTCCTCCGCGCCCCGATGAACGCCGTCACCGGCCCCCTCAAAACCAACTACACCGAAATACAAGTCCCCTTCACCAAACCGCCCACAAAGGAAGTCCTCGAAGAAAAGCTAAAGACCACAAGAGGCTTCCAACAAAAGCAAACCCAATACCTGCTAAATAAGCTAACGAAGGAAGGCAAACTCGAAGAGTCGCATGCGTACCCTATCCAAACGGTACGCTTCGGAACCAACCTCAACTTCATCGCCCTAACCGGCGAATCGGTAGTCGACTACTGCCTCCGATTCAAGAAGGAGTACGGTGTCGACACCACCTGGGTCGCCGGCTACAACAACGAGCTTCTAAGCTACATCCCGTCGTTAAGAGTCCTCCGCGAAGGCGGCTACGAAGGCACCGAGGATATGGGCGAATACGGCCTCCCCGCCCCCTACGCCGAAGACATCGAAGACCGCATCGCCAAAGCCGTCAAGGCCCTCCTCGAAGACCGCTAAACTAGCCGTATGCGCCGCGCCATTCTCCTCCTCGCCACCGTCCTTCACCTCAATGCCCAGGACGCCGAAATGGTTCTCCGCACCCTGGTCGGCTACACCGCCATGAGCAACACCCGCCCGCTGACGCCGGAGCAAAAGGCGGAAGTGGCAACGCTCGGCCAACAAGCCCAATCCGCCGCCCGCCAGGGACAATTCGGCGAAGCCATGCGCCACTACCTCCACGGCACCGCCGTCATGCAGGGCCGCGAATGGACGCCCGAAGCCGAGTTCGCCGCCGCCCTCCAAGCCCGCGTCGACGACGCCATCGCCGACCCCGGCCAGAAGCTCCAGCTCACCCTCACGCCCCTCTACAAAATCACCCGGCCCGTAGAAACCAAACTCAAACTCACCCTCAACAACACAACCACCGAAATCGAAATCACCAGCCAAACCAGCCCCATCGAAATCCCCGTCCCCCTCCCGCCCACCCTCACCGGCAACCACGAAATCACCGCGGAAATCGCCGGCCAAAAGAAGCCGGT
>CAMATG010000313.1 GCA_945860645.1 Candidatus Sulfopaludibacter sp. SbA3
CCGAGGGTGGTGGGGAAGGGGAGTGTGGAGGCGACTGTCGTGGCCGTGGCGAGGCCGGAGCCGAACAAGGTGAAGAAGCCGCCGGGGGAGAGGGGCGCGCCGACGGGGGCGAAGCTGGCGGCGTTGACCACGCCTTGCGGGCTGATGAAGACGCCGGTGCCGGTGGGGGTGGCGGCGCGGATGGCGAAGCTGATTTCGTAGTTATTCGAATCGACGTTGGAGAGGCCGGTGGTTTGGAAGGTGTTGGCGGATTGGCCGAGGACGAGGCGGTTGAGGTCGAGGGTGCCGGTGTTGTCGGGGGTGAGGAGGTAGGTGTTGGCGGATGTCAGGTCGATGACGCCTTCGGGCTGGCGGACGCGGAGGCTGGAGACGAGTTTGCCGGTGTTGGTGGAGTTGGAAGAGCCTGCGTAGGTGCCGGCTTTGTTGGCTTCATAGCGGAGGCCGGCGCGGAAGTAGAGATTGCGGAAGGGGGTGGAGGGGGCGGCGGTTTTGGCGGCGATCCAGATGTCGTGGCCGCCGGGATTGGTGGAGCCGAGGAGGGCGAGGGTGCCATCGGCGGAGACCCATATATTGCGGACGCCGTTGAGGAGGGCGGAGCCGGGGAGGGTGAGGGTGCCCGAGCCATCGGTGGCGATGGAGTACGTGGCGTTGGCGATTGGGAAGGTGGTGGTTTGGTTGTTGGCGGCGGCGGATTTGGCGGTGACGGTGAAGGTGGGGGCGGCGCCGGCGCCTGACGGGGCGAGGCGGAAGGCGGCGTTGCGCATCTGCGCGGTGGAGGCGTTGGGGAATTCGAGAGCGCTGACGTCGTAGCTGCCGGAGAGGGAGGCGTTGCTTTGGCCGCCGGGGGGCGCGGGGATGGCGAGGAAGAGATCGTAGACAGTGGCGGTTTCGGTGGAGGCGCCGGTGAGAGCGCCTTGGCCGAGGCCGGCGGTGATATCGGTATTGGCCCGTTGGGGGTTAGAGATTGTGACGTAGCCGGTGGATTTGACGGCGTAGGTGCCATTGGCGGTGAAGGCGGCGGGGGCGGCGGGACCGATGATTTGGGAGCCGGTGAGGGTGTAAGTACCTGTGCCTGAGAAGGTGATGGCTCCGTAGGCCGTGCGCATTTCTGATACGGCACCGGCCGAGTTTCCGAGTATCATGACGTGGCGGAAGAAGTACTTTCCATTTAGCGAGCTATTGGAAAAGCTTTGGGAAAAGATTTCTACTGCCGATAGGATGAAGAGCGCCGCGGTGAGTTTCTTAGACATTGGTCCCCGTTTCGATTATTTCTGAAACTCCATATCGGCCGCAGTGTTTCGGTAGGCAGAACGATTTTGTAAATGGAGTCTGACAATGCGCGTGGCAGTTCCTCTTATCTTGGGCCTATTTCCTTTTCTTTGCTTGGGGCAGGAGTGCTCCTTCTTCGGGCCGCTGCGGGAGCGGATGTTGGAGGGCGGGAAGGTGGGGCGGGTGAGTGCCATGACGGCTGGCGTGGTGGGGCGGATGGGTGGCACGCGGATGTTTGTGCCCGGTGGGAGCCGGACGAACGCGCAGTATCAGCTGGACGAGATGGGCACGATTGACCGCCATATTTATGGGACGTTGCAGGCGCGGGGCGTGGCGGCGGCGGGGCGGACCGATGATTACGAATTTATCCGCCGGGTGACGTTGGACCTGACGGGGCGGGTGCCGTTGCCGGAGCGGGTGACTTCCTTTGTTGCTGATACGCGGGCGAACAAGCGGGAGTTGCTGGTGGATGAGCTGTTGGCGAAGCCCGAGTGGGTGGACAAATGGACGATGTTTTATGGGGACCTGTTCAAGAACAACTCGGTGAATACGAATATTCGGCGGGATGGGGACGGGGTGGCGGCGTTTTATAAGTGGATTGGGGACGGGTTGCGGACGGGGAAGCCGTACAACACGATGGCGACCGAGTTGATTGCGGCGCGGGGGACCAATAGTTTCACGCAGGGGGAGCTGAATTTCCTGCCGGGGAGCTTTCAGCCGATGGTGCCGTTGCAGGACACCTACGACCAGGCGGCGGTGGACGTGGTGCGCACGTTTCTGGGGTTGGGGCATTTGAACTGCATTCTGTGCCACAACGGGCGGGGGCGCTTGGACACGCTGAGCCTGTGGGGGAAGAACACGGTGCGGTCGCAGGGGTGGGGGATGGCGAGTTTCTTTTCGCGGACGACGATGTCGCGGACCTCGGTAAACCCGGATGTGTTTGTGCCGTATTACTGGGGAATCGCGACGAATCCGGCGATCCGGAACGACTACACGTTGAACACGACGACGGGGAACCGGCCGGCGCGGAACCCGATGGGGACGCAGACGACGGTGCCGCCCACGTACCTGTTTACGGGCGTGAAGCCGGCGGCGGGGGAGGACTATCGGACGGTGTTTGCGCGGGAGGTGGTGGCGGATCCGCTGTTTCCGAAGGCCGCGGTGAATTATGTTTGGGAGCAGTTCTTTGGGCTGGCTCTCGTCACGCCGACGGATGGGTTTGACCCGGACCGGCTGGATCCGGACAATCCGCCGGTGGAGGAAGGCTGGGCGTTGCAGCCGACGAATGCGGCGCTGTTGCGGGATCTGGCGGCGGACTTTGTGGCGGCGAAGTACGACGTGAAGAAGCTGATGCGGCAGATGGTGTTGTCGGACGCCTATCAGATGTCGAGCCGGTATCCGGGGACGTGGGATCCGAACTGGGAGCCGCTGTATGCGCGGCATTTTGTTAGGCGGTTGTGGGGGGAGGAGGTGCATGACGCGTTGGTGCAGACGAGCGGTTTGACGCCGAGTTATGACCTGAGCCGGACGTATCCGGGGTTGAGCCGGACGGAGGCGTGGGCGATGCGGATACCGGAGCCGCTGACGACGCCGGACCGGGGCGGGGCGGTGTCGCGGTTCCTGGATGCGTTTTTGCGGGGGAACCGGGATGATGAAGAACGGCGGCCGGATGGGTCGATTTCGCAGGCGCTGGCGATGATGAACGATCCGCTGGTGTTGACGCGGATACGCGGGACGGGGAACGCGAATTTGCTGTTGCAGAAGAACTTGTCGAAGACGGATGAGGAGTTGGTGAATACCTTGTTTTTGACGGTTCTTTCGCGGGTGCCGACGGAGGCGGAGCGGACGGCGGCGCTGGCGCAACTGAAGGCCGGGGCGCGGACGACGCAGGCGGAAGATCTGCTGTGGTCGCTTTATAACAAAGTGGATTTTCTTTTCAGCTACTAGGGGACACGACGATGAATGAACAGAACTTTTCGCGGCGGCACGCTTCGTTTGGGTCGGCACCGCATTTGTCGCGGCGGCGGTTTTTTGAAGTCGCCGGGGCTGGGGTGGCGGGGTCGTACCTGGCGCAACCGTTGCTGGCCGATGTGAATGGGACGGCGGTGACGACGAAGAACACGGCGAAGAATGTGATCTTCATTTTGCTGACCGGTGCGCCGAGCCATGTGGACACGTTTGATTGTAAAGTTGGGCCTTCGACGCCAGCTTCGTTGAAGGCGGAGACGGTGAACGGGGTGTTGTGGCCGACCGGGGTGATGCCGAAGTTGGGGGCGCAGTTGGGGAAGGTGGCGATTGTGCGGTCGATGCGGGCGTGGGCGTTGGTGCATTCGCTGGGGCAGACGTGGACGCAGATTGGGCGGAACCCGGCGGCGGCGTTGGGGGATGTGTCGCCGAATATGGGGAGTGTCGTGGCTTCGGAGAAGGAGCGGGAGCGGACGGCGTCGCAGGTGTTTCCTTCGTTTTTGGCTTTGAACGCGGGATCGGCGATGGGGCCGGGGTATTTTTCGGCGTCGTATGCGCCGTTCAAGGTGACGCCGGCGACGACGGGGGTGCCGAACACTTCGAACGTCGATGGGAAGACGCGGAGCGATGCGCGGCTGCGTTTTTTGCGCACGATCGACGATCCGTTGCGGGTGGCGTCGCCGTTGGGGAAGACTGCGGAGGACTTCGATAAGTTTTATGGCGCGGCGAACGGGATGATGTTCAATTCGGCGGTGGATACGGCGTTCCGGTATGCTTCGGCGGATAGCTTGCGGTATGGGGCGGGGGGCGTTGCGACGGGGTTTGGGAATGCGTGTTTGGTGGCCAAGCAGGTGTTGGCGGCTAATCAGGGGACGCGGTTTATTCAGATCAACCTGGGCGGTTGGGACATGCACAACGACATTTATGGGACCGGGGGGACGGCGGTGAATATCTTTACGCTGGGGTCGGTTTTTGATGGGGGTGTGAGTGCGTTGATGACGGATTTGGAGGCGGCGGGGTTGTTGAAAGAGACGCTGGTTGTGATGGCTGGGGAGTTTGGGCGGACGGTGGGGGCGGTATCGGCGTCGGGCGGGCGGGACCATTATGTGCAGCAGTTTGCGGCGTTTGCGGGGGCGGGGGTGAAGGGTGGGAAGGTGATTGGGCAGACGAATGCGACGGGTTCGGATGTGACGAGTTTTGGGTGGAAGCAGGACCGGTATGTGCGGGCGGAGGATGTGTTGGCGACGGTGTATTCGGCGATGGGGATTGATTGGACGAAGCAGTTGGAGACGCCGTTTGGGCGGACGTTTGAGTATGTGCCGGATGCGGCGCATGGGATTTATGGGCCGATTGATGAGTTGTGGGGGTAGGTGGTATTTGCGGGGCCTGCGATCCGGTGGGTGCGGGCTTGGGCGGCGCGGGCGAGTTCGGCGTCAGGGGGACACCCGGCCTTCGGCGCGCGGGTGTCCCCGTGGGTTGATTGCTGCGTGGGGGGGAATGGCGGGAGCGCTATTAGCTGGAGGTGGTCTTGAGTTCTTTGGGGGAGAACCAGGAGTACATGGCCGGGAGGAGGAAGAGGGTTAGCAGGGTGGAGCTGGCGAGGCCGCCGATGACTACTGATGCGAGCGGGCGTTGGACTTCGGAGCCGGCGGAGGTGGAGAGGGCCATCGGCAGGAAGCCGAGGCTGGCGACTAGCGCTGTCATCAGCACCGGGCGGAGGCGGAGGGTGGCGCCTTCGGGGACCGCTTCTTCGTCGGGCATGCCGTTGGCACGGAGACGGTTGATCTGGCTGACCATGACGATTCCATTGAGGACGGCTACGCCGAAGAGGGCGATGAAGCCGATGGAGGCTGACAGGTTCAGATTCATGCCGCGGAGCCAGAGGGCGGCGACGCCGCCGACCAGGGCGAAGGGCACGTTGCAGAGGATCAACATGGCCTGGCGCATGGAGTAGAACGTGAAGTAGAGCAGGGCGAAGATGGCGACGATTGATATGGGCAGGACAAGAGTCAGGCGGCCGAGGGCGCGCTCCTGGTTTTCGAACTGGCCGCCCCAATCGATGAAGTAGCCGGGGGGGAGTTGTACCTCTTCGGAGACGCGGCGGCGGGCTTCGTCGGCGAAGCTGCCGAGGTCGCGGCCTTGCACGTTGCACTGCACGACAACGCGGCGCATGCCGTTTTCGCGGGACACCACTTCGGGGCCGCGGGCGGTGTGGACTTTGGCGACTTGACCGAGCATTACGCGTTCGCCGCCGGGGGCTTGGAGGCGGATCTGTTCGAGCGATTCGGGGCGCTGGCGGTAGGTTTCGGGGAGGCGGACGACGATGCCGAAGCGGCGCTGGCCGTCGATCACTTCGCTGACCGGACGGCCGCCGACGGCGGCTTCGACCATGTTCTTCACATCGTCTACGTGGAGGCCGTAGCGGGCGAGGGCGTCGCGGTTGGGTTCGATGTGGAGTTCGGCGACGCCGTTGGCGATTTCCATTTGGGCGTCGGTGGCGCCGGGGACGCGTTCGAGGATGCGAAAGGCTTTCATGGCCAAGGCGTCGAGCTTTTCGGGGTCTTCGCCGAAGACCTTGACGGCGACGTCGGCTTTGATGCCGCTGATGGTCTCGTCGAGCCGCATGGCCATGGGCTGGGTGAAGTTGTACGCCACGCCGGGGACGGCTTCGAGGGCGACGCGCATCTTGGCGATGAGTTCCTCTTTGGTGGCGACCTTCCATTGTTCCTGGGGGTGGAGGATGACGTAGACGTCGCCTTCGAAGATGCCCATTTGGTCCGTGGCGAGATCGGGCCGGCCGATCTTGGAGACGATGCCTTTGACTTCGGGGAGGGTGAGGAGGGCCTTTTCGACTTCGACGCTGAGTTTGTTGGAATCCGTTAGCGAGATGCCGGGAAGCTTTTTGGTTTGGACGAGGATGGAGCCTTCTTCCAGGCGCGGCATGAATTCGGTGCCGAGGAAGTGGACGGAGCCGAGGGCGACGGTGGCGATGATGACGCCGATGGCGACGGTGAGGACGCGGAGTTTGAGGGCGCCGGTTAGCAGGCGGCGGTAGAATTCGCGGAGGTGCTCGAACCAGCCTTCGTCGTTGTGGGCTTTGACGCCGTGGCGGAGGGTATAGCTGGCCAGCACGGGCATGGCGAAGAGGGCGAGGGCGAGGGAGCCGGCGAGGGCGGAGACTACCGTGACGGCCATGGGGCGGAACATGCGGCCTTCGAGGCCTTCGAGGAAGAATATGGGCACGTAGACGGCAATGATGATGCCGACGGCGAAGACGATGGGGCGGGCGACTTCGTGGGCGGCGGAGCGGATGACGCTGTTGACGTCTTCGTCTTCGGTGCGGGAGCCGAGGCGGGCGACGGCGTTTTCCATCATGACGACGGCGCCATCGACGATCATGCCGAAATCGACGGCTCCGAGCGACATGAGGTTGGCGGTGACGCCGAACCACTTCATGCCGATGAAGCCGGCGAGCAGCGAGAGCGGGATGACGGCGGCGACGAGGAGGGCGGCGCGGACGTTGCCGAGGAACAGCAGCAGGACGACCATGACGAGGAGGCCGGCTTCGCCGAGGTTACGGCGGACGGTGGCGATGGTGCGGTTGATGACTTCGCTTTGGTCGTAGAAGGGGACGATTTTGGTGCCTTCGGGCATCTTTACCGTGTCGAGGCGGCGTTTGACGCGGGCGATGACTTCGCGGGAGTTTTCGCCTTTGAGCATGATGGCCATGGCGGAGACGGACTCGCCGTGGCCGTCGCGGAGGGTGGCGCCCTGGCGCTGGACGGCGCCGGTTTTGACCTGGGCGACGTCGCGGATGAGGACGGGGGTACCGGCGCGGGAGGTGATGACGATGTTTTCGATATCGCTAATTTTGCCGACGCGGCCTTTGCCGACGACGGTGTGTTGTTCGCCGCCGAATTCGAAGAAGCCGCCGCCGAAGTTTTCATTGCTATCGGTGACTGCTTTTTCGACGTCATCGAGCGACAGGTTGTAGCGCTCGAGGGATTCGGGGCGCACCTCGATTTCATACTGGCGGGTGAGGCCGCCCCAGGTTTCGACTTCGACGATGCCAGGGACTGTACGGAGCAAGGGGCGG
>CAMATG010000314.1 GCA_945860645.1 Candidatus Sulfopaludibacter sp. SbA3
GCGCCCCGCTCGCCCCGAACCGCCATCCCATCCCGCGTTAACAACAACGCCGCCCGTTTGCCGTGCGCGACGAACGCCACCCCCTTGGCCGCCTGTCCCACGTTTGGGACAAAGCTCAACTCCGTACCGCCAGCCTGCTGCGCAAACAACATCGCCAGCACGATACACAGAAATATCGTCCGTTTCATACGGCTACCCTCCCTCGGGAGCGTTAGCCTCTTTCCTTGCGGCCTCGCTGGCGGCAAGTCCCCATCCGGGCTCAGTATACGCCTGAACCCGCCAAATGAAACCGGATTTTTCAGTCCTGATTCCGGTACTCCAGCGGCACATCATCCTCCGGCACCTGCCGCGTCCGCACCTCGGAAACCTCTTCCATCCCGTCAATCACCTCCGCCTCCTCATACTGCCCTTCTTCCACCAGCTCCGTCACGCTTTCCGAATCGGCCTCGGCCTCCTCCGGCAATCCCTGCGTGTCCCCGGACTGCCCGCCCGAACCCGGCCCCATCCCCTTCTCCCGCTTCACAACTTCTGGATAAATCAGTGGATTCTTCATACCCATTCCCCTGCATGCCAATGGCCCATCACATGCACCCCGAACGGCATGTCCACCTTCACTACACAAGACGGCGCCAGCATCTATTACAAAGATTGGGGCGCCGGCCAACCCATCGTCTTCAGCCATGGCTGGCCACTCTCCGCCGACGCCTGGGACGTCCAGATGGAGTTCCTCGCCAACAATGGCTTCCGCTGCATCGCGCACGACCGCCGCGGGCACGGCCGCTCCTCCCAACCCTGGCTCGGCAACGACATGAACACCTATGCCGACGATCTCTCCAGCCTCATTAACTACCTCGACCTCAACAACACCATCCTCATCGGCCACTCCACCGGCGGCGGCGAAGTCGCCCGCTACATCGGCCACCACGGCGCCAAACGCGTTGCCAAGGCCGTCCTGATCGGCTCGGTCACCCCATTCCTACGGAACGGGCTGCCCCTGGCCGCCTTCGATGACATTCGCGCCAAGGTCCACTCCGGCCGCTCCCAGTTCTTCCACGACCTTCCGGAAACCTTTTACGGCGCCCACCTCACCGAAGGCCTCCGCAACGCCTTCTGGCTACAGGGAATGCAGGCCAGCCATCACGCCGCCTACGCTTGCATCGAAGCTTTCTCGGCCACTGACTTCACACTCGACCTCGCCCAGATGACCATCCCCACTCTCATCGTCCACGGCGATGCCGATCAAATCGTCCCGATTGCTATCTCCGCCCACGCCACCGCCAAGCTCATCCCCGGCGCCTCCCTCATCGTCTACCCCGGCGCACCCCACGGCCTCTGCTCCACGCATCAGGATCAGCTCAACGTCGACCTCCTCGCCTTCTGCCACTCCCAGTAGGCGACCAAATACAGCCATCTGACCACGCCGCGCCGCGCCACTTCAGCCGGCGCCCAATTCCTACAGCGATTCCCGGTGGCCCTCCACATGCTCTTCCAAATGCCATGAACCCCGCAGTCATCAAAACAGAAGCCAAACAGTCCTGGTCCGGCCAGATCAGCGACAGCATGTGCGGCGCCACCCATCGCAAACGGGACTTCGCCACCGGCCTCAAACTGTCGGACCGCGAGTGCACCTTGTTCTGCATCAAGGGCGGTGCCCAATACGTCTTCGTCGACAATGGCCACGTCTACAAAATCGACAATCAGGACTTCGCCGCGCTCCCCGAACACGCCGGCCACACCGCCGAAGTCTCCGGTGCCCTCACCGGGGATTCCCTGCACCTCACAGCGATCGATATCCCGGCCCCTGTCGCCGAAGTCGTCGCCCCCGAATAGGAGCCGTATCATGTCCGGAGCCACCATCGCTGTCTACGGAATCTTCTACGAGAGCGCACTCGCCAAAAGCAGTGTCGAACAACTGCTGGCCGCGCACTTCGCCGAAGACGATGTCACTGTCAAGGACCCGCAGATCCTCGGCACCAAAGACATCGCTGACGACCGCGACTCCAAAGCCGGCAGTTCCACCGCTGTCGTCACATCCAGCGTCGCCGTCGGAGGAGCGCTGGGCCTGGCGGTTGGCGTCGGAGCCCTGGCCATCCCCGGCATCGGGCCGCTCCTGGCAGCCGGCCCGTTTCTGGGAGCACTAGCGGGCATGGGCGCCGGGGGCGCCGTTGGCGGCGCCATCGACGCGGCTGATTCGGCCACCCCGGATGAAGGCGCGCGCCGCTACGAAGGCCACATCGCCGAAGGCGGCATTCTCGTCACCGTGCAATGCGCCGACGCCGCCGCTGTCACCCTGGCCACCGAAGTACTGCACCGAAGCGGCGCCCAAGCCATTTCTCAAACCTGACGGCCACCTGCGCCGCCTGTCCGTAACGTCCGAAATACCAAGGAGCATTCCCATGAAAAGCAGCACCAAAGACAAGATCAAAGGCAAGATGCACGAAGTCAAAGGCCAGGTGAAGCAGGCCATCGGCACCGCCGCCAACAGCCCTTCGATGATCGCCGAAGGACGCATTGAAAAGATCGGCGGCAAGATCCAGACCAAGTCCGGCCAGGTCAAGAAGGCGATGGGTAAGTAGTGGCCAAGACCCTTGGCATGATCCTGATCGCTCTCGGGATCGCAGGTCTCGCCTGGGGTGGGCTCACGTATACGACGCGCGAAACGGTCGTCGACCTGGGCCCGATTCAAGCCACCCGCGATAAATCCCACAGCATCCCGCTTCCCCCCGTCGCCGGCGCGGTCCTGGTGGTTACAGGCATCGCCCTGCTCGTCGCAGGGAAAAAAGGCTGATTAGCCCCGACCCAAAGAAAGCAGATTTCCCATGATTATCCTACTCATCATCCTCCTACTCGTTCTCGGCGGAGGCGGTGGCTACTACGGCCACAGCCGTTGGGGCTCCGGCGGAGGCGCGGGTGTCGGCCTCGGCACCGTCCTCGTTGTCCTCCTGCTGTTCTACATGATCAGCGGCAACAGCCTCCGCCTGTGAGAATGCCCCCAATGCCTTCACCAAAAGAGAAAAACCGGCCCTTCCTCACCGATGTCGCCGAACTCCGCCGCCGCGCCCGGAAACACATGGACATGGGCGCGGTCACGGAGAGCTACAAGGCCGATCGGAAACAGGTCATCAAGATCCTCAACGAAGTCCTGGCTACCGAACTGGTCTGCGTCCTCCGCTACAAGCGCCACTACTTCATGGCCACCGGCATCCACGCCCAATCGGTGGCCGCAGAGTTCCTCGAACACGCCAACGAGGAAATGGCCCACGCCGACATCGCCGCCACCCGCATCACTCAGCTCGGCGGCATGCCGGATTTCAACCCCGACATCCTCTCCAAGCGCAGCCATTCCGAATATGCCGAAGGCAACTCGTTGCTCGACATGGTGCAAGAGGACCTGATCGCCGAACGCATCGCCGTCGAATCCTACAACGAATTCATCCGCTACCTCGGCGACGACGACCCCACTACCCGCATCGCCATGGAGCAGATCCTCGCCAAGGAAGAGGAGCACGCCGACGACATGAAGAAGCTGCTCGAAGTCCTCAGCAAATAGCTACGGCATCACCCCCACGCTCGTCATCGCCCAGCTCAGGTTCTTCATCTGGTGCACGATCCGGCCCGCTGCGTCGAACTCCAGAATCCGCCCGGCCTGGTAATCGACAACCATCAACCCGCCATCGGCCAGCGGCGCGAAGCCAGACGTCCACGCCGTCCGCGCCGCGTCGTTTGCCCCGCCAAACACCACCAGCGTCTTCCCATCCGCGCCCAGCTTCCGCACCTCGCCCGGCCCCGCCAGCCCAATCAACATCCCCCCATCCGCCAACGGCAACGCCTGCGCCGGCATCCGCCCCTTGAAATCCATCGCCCGCATCACCGCGCCCATCGAGTCCAACTCCAACACCAGCCCCGCCTTCTGCACCGCCAACATCGTTGTCCCCGCCGCCGTCCGTCGCGCCCGCCGCATCGCCAGCCCCTTATACTCCGCCATCGTCACGCTCCACGCCACTTGACCGCCAGGCGTCACTTCAAACACCCGCGTCGCCACGTCGTCCACCAGCAGTGTGTTCCCATTCGCCAGTCGCTGCGCGCTCACCAGGCTCGCCCCGCTGGTCTTGTACTGCCACACCACCTGCTGTCCGGCGTCCAGTTCCGTCACCAGCCCCTTCGGATCTTCGATGTACAACACGTGCCCGTTCGGAAGCACCGCCGCCTCCGTCGAACGGTGATTCCCGCGCCGCCACAGCACCCGCCCGCTCGGCCATTTCATCGCGATAATCTCCGCGCCCGGCCCGTGATCGGTCACCACAATCGTCCGTGTCTCCAGCAGCTTCGGCTTCAACTTCCTCCCGAAGAAATCCAGCGTCCGCGCAAACGCCCGCTCCTCATCGGCACCCTTGAACCCGTGCCCCGCTTCGGCAATCGTTTCCAACTCCGCCTCCACGCCCACACTCTTCAACCGCTCCATCAGAAACAGCGATTGCTCATACGGCACGTTCTGATCCCGCGTCCCGTGAATCGCCAACACCGGCGCCGAATCCGGATTCACCCACGAAAGCGGGCTTGCCCGAAAATGCATATCGAGCGCCGCTTGCCGGTCCCCGCCCAACAGTTGCGGCAGCGCCGTGGCTGCATTCCGGCTGCCCTCATACGCCCGCCGCAGATCGCTGCGGCCGTAGTAGCTCACCGCGCAATCCACGCTGCTCGAAAACTCCTTGTGCGGCCCGTTCCCCTCCAACGCCGCCACCCCGCGCGACACGGCCAGAAACTGCGCCCACGTCGCCCCGGCCGACACGCCAATCGCCCCCATCTTCTCCCCGTCAACGCCATACTTCCCCGCGTTCGCGCGCAGAAAACGCACCGCGCTCTTCACATCGTGCAACGGCATCGGGAACTGGAACATCGGCGCCAGGCGGTAGCTCACCGTGGCCGCCACATAGCCATGTTGCGCCAGCCGGATCGCCATCGGCATATAGCCCTCCCGCGTCCCCGAACTGAACCCGCCGCCATGGATCATCACGATCCCCGGATACTTCCCGGCCGCCTTTGGCCGCACAATATCCATCAAAAGCTTATCGTGCGGGATCGACGCGTAGGCCACCCCGCGTTCGATCACCACGTCGTCCGGATCCGCCGCCCAAACCGCCACCGCCAACATCGCCAGCAAGAGAGTCTTCATGATTTCGCCCGCCAAGAATATCGCACCGCCCCCCCGGTCCGCAGTATCGTAATAGGACACATGGGCCCCGCACTCCTCCTCGCCGCCACCCTCTCCTGGCTCTCCCCGCTCGACTCGAAATTCACCGTCAACGGCCTCCCCTGGCTCGCCGAAAATAAGGGCGAACTCATCCGGCTCCCCCATCGCCTGGAAGCCGAAATCCCCAAGCCCGTCTGGAACCTCGGCCTCTCCCCCTCCGGCGGCCGCATCCGCTTCCGCACCAACTCCACCCGCGTCGCCATCAAGATCGAATACCCCTCCGCCCCCAACATGGTCAACATGCACGCCTTCGGTCAGACCGGCATCGACCTCTACATCGACGGCGTCTACCGCTCCACCGCCGTCGCCCCCAAAGACGCCGCCCCCGGCAAGACCGTCGAGTTCACCTTCTTCGCCGATCTCCCCAAACAGCCCCGCGACATCACCCTCTATCTTCCCTTGTACAAGCCCGCCAAAGTCCTCGAAATCGGCCTTGATGATGACGCCGTCACCACTCGCCCCCGCCGCTTCGCCAACCCCAGACCCGTCGTCTACTACGGCACCTCCATCACGCAAGGCGGCTGCGCCTCCCGCTCCGGCCTGAGCTATCAAGCCATCCTCGCCCGCCAACTCAATCTCGATTTCGTCAACCTCGGCTTCTCCGGCAACGGCAAAGGCGAACCGGTCATGGCCAACCTCACCGCCGAAATCGATGCCTCCGTCTTCGTCCTCGATTTCTCCCAAAACAACCCCGACCTCCCCAGCCTCCAACAGGCCTACGAACCCTTCCTCACCACCGTCCGCGCCAAACACCCCAAAACACCCATCATCGCCATCACCCCCATCGCCGCCGCCAACAACAACCCCAAGTTCCAACAGTTCCGCGAGCACATCCGCGAAATCCTCAATAAACACATCAAGAACGGCGACAAGATGCTCACTTTGGTCGAAGGCTACGACCTCCTCGGCCGGGACCGTCTCGATGGCCTCGTCGACGGCGTCCACCCCAACGACCTCGGCTTCCAGTGGATGGCCGACGGCCTCGCTCCCACCGTCGCCAAGGTGCTCAATCTCCCCCCGCCCGCCCTCGTCAACGACGCCAAAATCACCGTGACTCCATCCACCGTTGCCGCCCGCCGCCAACAGATCATCGACTTCATCTGGGGCCCCGCCGGACTCCCGAAAACCAAACCCACCCTCGGCCCCGATGGCGTCATGAAAATCACCATGGAAGCCGGCCAGGAAAACTCGACCCGCCTCCTTCAACCCAAGCAAAAAACCAATAAACTCATCCTCCTCCAGCACGGCCACTCCTGCTCCTTCGAAGACGGCGCCGGGCTCGACCACGCCACCACCGAGTTCCTCAAAGCCGGCTACGCCGTCCTCCAGGCACACATGCCCCACATGCGCCCCGGCGATTGCTCCACCATGCCCCACGGCGAACTCTTTAATCTGAAACTCGCAAACGGCAACGCGCTGAAATTCTTCCTGGAACACCTCGTCCAATCGCTCAATACGCTCAAGCCGAAATACAAGGAAATCCACATGGTGGGCCTCTCCGGCGGCGGCTGGACAACAACTCTCATGGCCGCCATCGAACCCGCCATCCGCGTCAGCGTCCCCGTCGCCGGCACCATCCCGCTCTACCTCCGCACCGGCGATTCCGTGGGCGACAAAGAACAATACCTCGACGAGTTCTACACGCTCGCCGGCTACCCGGATCTCTATGTGATGGGCGCCCTCGGCCGCAAGCAAATCCAGATCCTCAACCGCAAAGACAACTGCTGCTTTGGCGAAGCCCAGCAAAAAGGCGAGTATGAACCCGCCATGCGCGCCTACGAAAAGCGCGTGCAGGAAACGCTCGGCAAGTCCGGCAACTTCCGCCTGGTCATCGATGACGACGCGCCCAAACACATGATCTCCCCGCAGGCCGTCCAGCTCATGTTGAAAGAGTTCGCCCAATGAACCGCAACCAGGCGCTGGACGCCTACCGCGGCTTCGTCATGCTGCTGATGATGGCCGAGGTATTGCACCTCTCCCAGGTCGCCCGCGCGTTTCCAGAGAGCGGCTTCTGGGCCTTCCTCGCCTGGCACCAATCGCACGTCGAATGGGCCGGCTGTTCGCTCCACGACATGATC
>CAMATG010000315.1 GCA_945860645.1 Candidatus Sulfopaludibacter sp. SbA3
TGGAACGGGCGGCCCAGCGTGACGCCGATGGCGCCCGCGGCGACGACGAGCAAAACGACTAAAACAACGAGCGCCCGTTTCATTGCGCCGCCAGAAAGCTGTCGAGAATGATCTGTGCCGCCAATTGATCCACGCCGCCGTCGCGCTGCACTGTGCGCCCGGTTTCGCGCAACAGGTGGCCGGCCTCCTGCGACGTCATCCGCTCATCCCACATGCGGTACGGCACTCCGGCGTTCGCCGCCAGACGAGCCGCGAACTCCTCGGCCTCCACGCTCATCTCGCTCGGTGTGCCGTCCAGGTGGATGGGGTTTCCCACCACCAGCAGACGGACCTCCTGCTTCCGGATGATGTCCTGCAGTTGCGCCAGGTCTTTCCGCAGGCTACGGCGATGCAGTGTGTCCATTCCATGGGCCATGATTCCCAGCGGGTCGCTGATCGCCAGCCCGATTCGTTTACGTCCATAATCAACGGCCAGAATCCGCATTTCCTTCAATTATAGTTTCCGCGCGGGCGGCATGTTAAAGTAACGGAGTAGCGGGGCACCTTGGCGGTTCAGGACACATCTTCCCCTTCCATAGTTCAGATCCGCAACACCGGAGGGGTCCTTTTCACCTTCGGCGTTTTGACGGCGCTGCTCTATTTTGGGCGCCTGTTCATCGTCACGCTTTTACTTTCCATCTTCATCGCCTTCATTCTGGAGCCGGTGGTGAACCTGTTCATCCGGATGCGCCTTCCGCGCGGGTTCGCCAGTTTTCTGGTGTGCAGTTTGGCGCTGGTGGTGTTGTATTCGGGGGCGCTGCTCGCCTATTCGCAGGCCGCCGGCATTTGGGAAGAGTTACCCACCTATAGTCAGCGCATCAGCCAGATCACGGAAAAAGTGATGGTGGAAGTAGAGGCGTTTGAGAAGACAGCCAACGACCTGCTCACCCCCCGGCGCTTGCGCGACCAGGAGCGCTTGGCGCAGCAGCAGGCCGAAGCGCAGAAGCAGCAGTCCGCCCGGCGCCGCCGTGCCACGGATCCGCCGATGGCGCCGTTGTTACCTCCGCCTGTCCAGGAAGTGCGCATAAAGTCGGAGCGATCGCCGATTGTGGAGTACCTCTACGAGAACTGGCACCAGTTCTACGACATTCTACTGATGGCGTCCTTCGTCCCGTTTCTCGTCTACTTCATGCTGAGTTGGCGAGACCATTTCGTCCACAATTTCCTGCGCGTGTTCCAGGGGGAATCGCGCGGCATCGCCGCCGCCACACTGGATGGCATTGCCCGGATGGCGCGCGCCTACGTCGTCGGCAACTTTATTCTCGGGCTGCTGCTGGCGCTGGTGTCGATGGGCTTTTTCTGGGTGGTGAAAGTGCCCTACTGGCTGATCGTGGGGCCGATGAGCGGGTTCCTCAGTCTGGTGCCGTATATCGGTTTGCCGTTGGCGATTATCCCGCCGTATCTAGCGGCGTTGACTGTTTACGACAATCTCGCCGATTACCTCGTCATCGGTACGACGGTGGCCTTCTTTCACCTGCTGGCGTTGAACTTGCTGTACCCCAAACTGGTCGGCTCGCGCGTGCACTTGAACCCGCTCGCCGTCACCGTTGGCCTGATGTTCTGGGGCTTCCTGTGGGGCGGCATCGGGCTGGTGCTGGCCATCCCGCTGACGGCGTCCATCAAGGCCATTTGCGACCACATGCCGGGCCTGAGCGGGTACGGCCGTTTGATGGGCGATTGACGCCCGGGCTGTGGTACCCTGCCTCTGATGGATCGTCGACAATTACTCACCGCGGGCCTCGGGTTAACCGCGACTTCGCTCTTCGCCAAGACCGCGAAACTGGACCGGAGCCGGCTGGCCACCGTCACCGACGAAAGCGGCAAAACGCCGGCGGAAAACTTCGAATTTGCTAAGAAATTCGGCCTTCGGTATCTGGAAGTCCGGGGCGTTCCCGGTGGCAAAATGCACTACGCCGACATGCCGGAAGCCCAGTTGAAACAGGCCGCCAAAGAGTTCGCCGACCACGGCGTCAAAGTGTCCTTCTTCAACTCGGGACAATGTAAATTTGCTTACCCCGGAACCGATTACGTCAAGCAGCGTGCGGAGACGCCGGAGCAGAAAGCCAAGCGCGTCGCGCGCGACCAGCAGAGCTTCGATACGCGCATGGAGACGCTGCAGAAGAACATTCGCGCCTCGCAAATTCTGGGCTGCGACAAGATCCGGATTTTCGCATTCCTTCGGACGGCCGAGCCGACGCAGACGATGCAACGGGTTTACGACGCCCTGGGTCCGATGGTGAAGGTGGCGGAGAAGGAAGGCGTGAAGCTGCTCCTGGAAAACGAAGTGGCTTGCAACGTCGGCCGTTGTGACGAGTTGGCCGCGGCGATGAAGGCGATTCCGTCGAAGGCGTTTGGCATCAATTGGGATCCGTTGAACGGGCATCACTTGAAGGAAGAGGTCTTCCCGCACGGCTACGCATTGCTGCCGAAGAAGAAGATTTTGAACGTGCAGGTGAAGGGCAAGAGCATCCTGAAAGAGTTCACGGCCGACTTCCTGGATTGGGCGGCGATCTACTCCGCGTTGGAGAAAGACGGCTACACCGGACAGATCGGCCTGGAGTGCCACATCTTCGGCGAACAGCTGATTCAGCGCTCGCACCAGTGCATGGAAGAGATGATTCGCATCGCCGAAAAGCGGAACGCGTAAGGAGGGGCCATGCCCAATCGAACGCTTCTGATCTGCGCGGGGATTGGGCTGTTGGTCATTGGCGCCATGGTGGGCGGCGGGCTGTTCGCCAGCCGTGGCGCGCATTTGGAGTTAGAGGGTAGTGTGCGCAAGACGCGCGTGGCGGCGCTGAGCCCGACGCGGACCGTTGTCGTGTTGGATTTCCGCGCGTCGAATCTGGCGGACTATCCGTTCGTTGTGAAGACGATCGAAGTGGAAGTGACGCTCGCCGACGGCCGGAAAGAGATTGGCCAGTTTGTGCCGGAAGTGGATGCCAAAAGCCTGTTTCCGGCGCTGCCGGCGCTGGGCGACAAGTTAGCCGTGTCGATCGGGACGGGCGAGAAGATCGGCAAGAAGCAGACGGTGGAGCGGATGGCGGCGGCGAGTTTCAATCTTCCTGAGGCCGATCTGGAAGCGCGTAAAGGCGTGCTGCTTCGCCTGCGCGACGTCGACGGCCCGGTCTCCGAACTGCGCTAGCGCTTTTCCAGGTGCGCCAGCGGATTGTCGAACGGGAAGCCGAACAGCCGGGGGTTCTCGCCGATCACGGCGGCAGAGAAGATGTAGTAGACGTAGTCGTAGGTTTCCTGCGGCCACTTGTCTTTGTACTTCGCTAGCACCTGCCAGAAGTTGCGTTCCTTGGGGTTGGCGGGCATGGTCTGCAACAGCTTGATGATGCGGTGTTCGCCCCAGTTGTAGGAGGCCATCACCAGCAGGCCGGATGCCTGCGCGTCGGTGGAGTAGATGTCTTTGATGTACTTCGACGCGGCAACGGTCGCCTTCTCCCAGTTGTGGCGATCGTCGCCGGGGTCGGGCCTGGGGAATTCGAACAGCGGGCCGGTTTTCAGGCCGTATTTCTGGCCGGTTTCGGGGATGAACTGCCACATGCCCTTAGCGTGGCCCATGTAGGTCATCGGGCCGCTGATCAACGGTTCGAAGTTACTCTCCTGCATCGCCAGATAGAAGAACTGCGGCGGCAGGCCGCGGTCCAGAAATTCTTTGGCGATGCGGACGTTGTAGCCGTTGGAGATGGCCCGGTCGACGGCGGTTTTGTAGCGGGACGACGACTGCCATTTGGCGATGTAGCTCTTCACTTCGGTGATGAACTCCGGTGGCGCCGCCAGTTCGCACTCGCCGAAAACGCGCGCCATGCGGAGGATGAGCCGGTCTTCTTCCGATAGCTTCTGGTCGTAAATCTTCAGGCCGGACAGGAACTTGTCGTACTGGCCCTCCATCGCCGTGCGCCGTTCGCGGAACTTACGGATCTGTTCGGCGCCCTGCGCGCCACCCGTTTCGGCCACCAGGCGCTCGACGTTGGCGATGTCGACGTCCATCGACTTCATCGAGTAGAACAGTTCCTGCGCCATCGCCGTCTGCTTGCGGACCTGCTGATCCCGGTACCAGGCGAAGCCGCCGACACCCAACAGCAGAAACACCAATCCGCCGACCACCCAGCCATACTTCCGCTTCTGCTTCTTCTGCACCTGCGTGAAGGCCTTGCGGATCATCATCGTCCGCTCGCCGGCCGGTGCGTCGGTGTTGCCCGTCAGGTACTTGTCGGTGTAGCTGGCGATCATGCGCGTCTCGCCGCCGGTGATCGGGGCCGGTTGCGCCGGCACCTGCATCTGCGGCTGCGGCGCGGGTGTCTCAACGGCCATCATTACCCAGGGGCCCTGCACGCCCAGGCGGAAGGAAATCGTCTGGCCAATGGCCACAGTTTGCACCCGCTGTCCATCCACCCAGATGCCGTTGGCGCTGTTGAGATCCTGTACCCACCACTGCCCGTTGGCGAAGGCCACCGTCGCGTGTTGCCGGCTGACGTGCGGGTCCTCGATACACAACTCGCACTCGGCCACGCGACCGATTTTGAACGTCTGCGTGAAGGAATAGTCGCGCGGCGCCGTGTCGGCAATACCGACACGCACGCGGACAACCGGATTGGGTGGGGTGTTGAAAGTGCCGGACACAGGAATCTATTTGGTAGGCGCGGCAGGGATCGAACCTGCGACCCTCAGCTTAGAAGGCTGATGCTCTATCCAACTGAGCTACGCGCCCACGTCCCTTCTATTGTAAATGCGATCATGATCAAATGCGTCGCCCCCTCGTTCTGTTTTCCATTCTTGTGTCACTCGCCGGTTGCGGTAGCTCAGGCCGGTTCGCCCGTTTTGAAGAGGAATACTGGAGTAAATGGTTGCGCGCGAATCCCTCCATCGCCACGGGCGTCGGCGTGCATGACTACGATGGGAGTCTGGAAGACTATTCCCTGACCGCCATTCGCGCCCGGAACGAGGAGCTGGAGCGGCTCTTCGAACGTCTCCAGTATCTCGACGGACTGACCGCTGAGGAGGCGATCGACGCCGAGATTCTCCGCTCCGCCATTCGCGCCGAGATGGTGGAACTGCGCGAGGTGCAAAACTGGAAATCGAATCCGATGATGTACGTTGGCTCACCCGGTGGGGCGATCGACGCGTTGATGAAGCGTAACTTCGCGCCGAAACGGAAGCGACTGGACGCTGTCATCAGCCGCTTGGGCGAGGTTCCAAAAGTCGTCGCCGCGATGAAGCAGAACGTTTCCAATCCGCCGAAGGAGTTCACCGATCTGGCGATTCGCATGGCCTCCGGTTCGGTGGGCTTCTACAAGGAGACGGTGGCCAATTGGGCCAAGGACGCCGCCGCCGGGGACGCCGCCGCGTTGGCGCGGTTCACCAGTGCCAACGATGACGCCGTTGCGGCCATGACCGATGCCGCCGCGTGGTTGCAGTCCGACCTGCTGCCCCGTTCCAATGGCCGCTACGCCATCGGGCCCGAGCGGTTCACGCGCAAGCTGCGGTATGAGGAGATGGTCGATACGCCGCTCGATCGACTGCTCGCCATTGGCGAAGCGAATCTCGAAAAGGACTACAAAGCGTTCGTTGCAACCGCCCGCCGGATCGATCCATCGAAGAGCCCGGCCGAAGTGATGGCCGCGATCTCAAATGACCATCCCACGGAAGCCGACCTCATTCCCGCCACCCGTCGCACCCTGGGGAGCATTCGCCAGTTTCTGGTGGACCGGAAGATCATCGACCTCCCCACCGAGGGCTACCCGCTCGTCGAGGAAACGCCGCCCTACGCTCGCTCCGGCAGCTTCGCGTCCATGGATTCTCCCGGCGCCTATGAGTCCAATGCCACTGAGGCTTTCTACTACGTCACGCCCCCCGAAAAGGAGTGGGACGCGAAGCACAAAGAGGAACACATGCGGCTCTACAACAAACCCGTGATGGACGTCATTACGATTCACGAAGTATTCCCTGGTCACTTCACCCAGTTCATCTTCGCGAATCAATTTCCCACCATGACTCGCAAGTTGTACTCCGCCAGCAGCAACGCCGAGGGCTGGGCGCACTATGCCGAGCAGATGATGCTGGAGGAGGGCTACGGCGGCGGCGATCCGGGTATGCAACTGGCGCAGCTCTCCGAGGCGTTGCTGCGGGACTGCCGCTACGTCGTCGGTATCAAGCTGCACACGCAAGGCATGACCGTTGAGCAGGGCGCGAAGGTGTTCGTGGAGAAGGGGTTCCAGGAGCCCGCCAACGCTTATGAGGAGTCCCGTCGCGGCGCCTATAACCCGACCTATCTCTACTACACGCTCGGCAAATTGCAGGTGTACAAACTACGCCAGGACTACAAACAGCAAAAAGGCCAGGCATTTAGCCTGGCCCGTTTCCACTCTGATTTTGTTCGGCAAGGGGCGATCCCCATTAAGCTCATCCGGCGCATCCTGCTCGGCGCCGAGGGCGAATCGCTCTAGACGCCCCAGCAGTAATCTTCGACTGCCTTCTCCAGCGCGTCGTCCTTATCCGACAGCCGCATCAGTTCCAGGCGGATCGCGTCCACAAGCGCCTTCCAGCTGGCCTCGATGACGTTATCGGAGACGCCAACTGTGGCCCAGGAACGCTTCTGGTCGCTCCATTCGATCAGCACGCGAACCTTCGCCGCAGTGCCCTTCTTCGAATCGATTACGCGCACTTTATAGTCGGTCAGCTTAACGTTCTTGATGGCGGGGTAGTTGCCCACCAGGCATTCGCGCAGGCACAGGTCCAACGCGTTCACCGGGCCGTTACCCACCGCCGTTTCCGTGTGCAGGCCATCGGCCGCCTGGAGCGAAAGGGTCGCCATCGTCAACGATCCGCCACTGCGTCCCATCTTGGTCGTCACGTCAAAGCTGACGACCTGGAAGAAGTTCTTGCCCGGATTCAACGCCTCTCGGACCATGAGTTCAAAGGTGCCCTCGGCCGCTTCCAGCTCGTAGCCCTCGAACTCCATCTGCTTGATCTTTTCGAGCAAGTACTTGCGCGAATCTTCGTTCAGTTTCTCTTCGAGGCCATGTTCCTTCAGCTTGTAGAAGATGTTGCTGCGGCCCGACAGATCACTGACCAACACGCGCTGGCGGTTGCCCACCGTCTCCGGCCGAACGTGTTCGTAAGTGGCCGAATCTTTCAACACCGCGCTGACGTGTACGCCACCCTTGTGTGCGAAGGCGCTCTGGCCAACGTAGGGTTGCCCGTTCGGGATCTGGAGGTTGGCCAGTTCGGCGATGAAGCGTGCGACGCCGGTGAGGCTGGAAAGCTTCTCTCGCCCGA
>CAMATG010000316.1 GCA_945860645.1 Candidatus Sulfopaludibacter sp. SbA3
CCTCGGAGAATTGGCCAACATGATCGGAGGCAACCTGAAATCGGTGCTCCCCCGCGGTGTCAGCCTGTCGATGCCTTCCGTCGTGGAGGGGTCCAACTATTCGGTACGGGTCTGCGGATCGAATCGCAACAAGCGGATGGCCTTCGATAGTCCAGATGGACCGTTCTGGGTCACCCTTGTTGAAACCGACAACCACCGCCACCACCACGAAAACTGATTAACCAGCGTAGGCGTAAAACACAGTCAGAAGCCCGATCACCGAGGCCAGGAACACACTATGCCGCAGGGTAAAGCGGAACAACTTTGCTTCGTCATCGGCCTTCATCCCGGTCGCGGCGGCCGCGACGGCAATGCTTTGCAGGCTGATCATTTTCCCCATCACGCCACCAGCGGAGTTGGCCGAAGCCATTAGCACAGGATCCAACCCCAGTTTCGTCGCGGTCACAACCTGCAAATTGCCGAACAGCGCATTCGCCGACGTATCACTCCCCGTCAGAAACACCCCCAGCCAACCCAGCAACGCGCTGAAGAACGGGAACGTCGAACCGGTCGACGCAAACGCCAACCCAAGCGTCGCCGTCGCGCCCGAATAGTTCATCAGGAACGCCAGCCCAAGAACGCTGGCGATCGTCAGAAGCGGCTTGGCAAGTTGCTGCGTCGTCTGTCCCAGAATCCCCACGAACCGTTTCACGGACACGCCAAGCAGCACCGCGGCCAGGATTGTCGCGAAGACACAGGCCGTACCAGCCGCCGATAGCCAGCTAAACGCATACATCGCGGCATACGGTGCCGGCTTCCCAACGGTCGGCGGAATCCGCTCCACTAGATTGTGCAACCCCGTCCAGGGAATGTTCAGAGTAAAGCTGTTCAACTTCGCCTTCACGCCTTCCTGCCCCCAGATCAACACGAATACAACCAAAAGCAGATAGGGCATCCAGGCCCAGAACAGTTCGCTGGGGCTATGCTTCCGCAACACCGGCGCCTCGGAAGACTCGCCCTCCATGTGAAACGTGTCGGACGGCTTCCAAAGTTTGAAAAGAATCACCAGCGAGGCGATGGCGGCAAGCGAACTCGTGATATCCACCAGCTCAGCGCCGACATAATTAGAAACAAGAAACTGCAGTCCGGCGAAGGTGCCGCCGCAGATTAGCGCCGCCGGCAGTACGCCTCGCAATGCCTTCCAGCCACCCATCACCAGGATCAGATACGAGGGAACAAAAAACGACAGCGGCGCACAAATCCGCCCCACCGCGGCACTCAACTCGCGGACCGGAAGCCCGGTCGTCAGCGCCAGGGTCGTCACCGGAATCCCAATCGAGCCGAACGCCACCGGCGCCGTATTCGCCAGCAAACAAATCCCCGCCGCGTAAAACGGAGAGAAGCCCAGGCCCGTTAGCATCGCCGCCGCCACCGCCACCGGACTGCCGAACCCCGCCGCGCCTTCAATGAAAGCCCCAAAGGCGAAGGCGATCAGCAAGGCCTGCAACCGGCGGTCCGGCGTCAAGCTCCCCACGGAGTCCTTGATGATTTCAAACTTCCCGGTCTCAACGGTCAGCCTGTACAGCAGAATTGCGGAAAACACGATCCAGCCGATGGGCAGCAAACCAAAGGCGGCCCCAAAGGTCACCGCGCCCACCACAGTACCGGCCGGCATACCGTAGCCAAACAGCGCCACCGCCGCGGCGGCGGCCAGCCCGGCCAGCCCCGCAATCCACGCCGGTTTCCGGAAAACACCAAGCATCATCAGAAGTACAACAATCGGGAGTGCGGCCACTGAAGCCGAGAGGGCGAGACTATCGCCGATGGGGGTGTAGTTTTGCTGCCACATGGGAACCCTGCTATGTTACTCCTGTTGGACCCCTTTGCAACACTTCTATCCGGGAATGCGTCCACAATAGGAGAGCGGGAAACCCTTCCCGCGCGGAGGATTCATGGATCATCGCTACCTCGTCGTTGGCATTTGCGCGCTCGCCACCGCTATTTACGGCCAACCCGCCCAGCAACGCCCGGATCCCGATGTGCCGATGGCAGTCTTCAAAGTCGACGTCGTTGCCAAGACGGCCAAGGCGATCAACTACCGCCATCGCAACGGTGCCACCAAGGTCGACTTCAAAGGCACCGCCAACCTGCCCGCCGCAAAAGGGGAAGCCAAAGTCGAAAGCAAGCAGGGCTATATTGAAATCGAGGTCGAATACCGCAACCTGCAGCCGGCCAGCATGCACGGCGCCGAGTATCTCACCTATGTCCTTTGGGCCGTCACGCCAGAAGGCCGCGCCACCAACCTCGGAGAGATCCTCCTCAACGGCGCCAACGGCAAGCTGAACGTCACCACCGAACTCCAGGCCTTCGGCCTGATCGTCACCGCCGAGCCCTACTACGCCGTCACCCAACCGAGCGACGTGATCGTCATGGAAAACGTCGTGCGCCAGGACACCCTGGGCAAAGTGGACGAAATCGACGCGAAGTTTGAACTGTTGCAGCGAGGCCAGTACGCAACCCTCGCCGGTCCCCGGCCCGTGATCGACCCCAAAGTCCCGCTTGAACTCTACGAAGCCCGCAGCGCGATCCACATCTCACGGGCCACCGGCGCCGAGAAGTACGCCGCCGACACCATCAAGAAGGCCGCCGACCTCCTCTCTCAGGCCGAGGGCTACCAGGCCCGCAAGGCCGGCAACAAGCCCGTATCCATGATTGCCCGCGAGGCCGTACAGACGGCCGAAGACGCCCGCGTACTCACCGTCAAGCGGCGCGAAGAGGAGCGACTGAACAACGAACGCGCGGCCTCCGCTGCCCGCGAAGCCGCCGCCCGCGCCCAGGCCGAAGAGGAGTCGCGCAGAGCCAGGGAATCCGCGGAACAGGCCCGACTGGAACAGGAGCGCCGCGCCCTGGCTGAGAAAGCCAAGGCCGAAGCCGATGCCGATCGCGCCGCCGCTGAAAAGGCAAAGCGCGAAGCCGAAGAGGCCACCGCCATCGCACGCAAGGCGACAGCCGAGGCCAACCTCGCCCGCCAGGCTGCGGAGAAGGCCAAGGCTGAGGCCGAAGCCGCTCGCGCCTCCGCCATGGCCGAAGCTGAAAACGCCCGCCAGGCCGCCGCTGAGGCCAACCGACTGCGCCAGCGGGCCGAGGACGAAAAGACCGGCCTCCGGAAACAACTGCTCGACCAGTTCAACCTTATCCTCGAAACCCGCGACTCCGCCCGCGGCCTCATCGTCAACATGTCGGACGTCCTCTTCGACTTCGGCAAATTCACGCTCCGCCCCGAAACTCGCGAGAAACTGGCGAAGATCTCCGGCATCGTCCTGGCGCACCCGGGGTTGCGGCTTGACGTCGAAGGTCATACCGACGCGATCGGCAGTGAAGAGTTCAACCAGAAACTATCCGATAACCGAGCTTCCACCGTTCGCGAATATCTGGTGGCCCAAGGCATCAATAGCGATTCGGTGACATCGCGCGGCCTCGGCAAGACACAGCCCATCGCCCCCAACGACACTAACGCCAACCGGCAGAAGAACCGCCGCGTGGAAATGGTCGTCTCCGGCGAAATCATCGGCACCAAGCTGACCGTCACCGTGGCCCCGGCGGCCCCGGCCGCGCCGCCACAGAACGAATAGGGCTGACTCGCCCCGCGCGTGAATCCAAAAGCAAATGCCCTCGCCGTTGAGCGAGGGCATTTGCCATTCCACAAATCGAAGCGTCCTTAAATCCGGCGCAACGCGTGTTCCAGCGCTTCCACGAAAAAGTGGTCGCCCCACATCACCGACTCGTTCACGCCCAAGTCCTTGTGCAGGTGGTAGACGCCGCCCTTCAGCACGCCTTCCCACTCCTTATCCTTATCGGCCAAGTGGTTCTGGCAGAGCGTGCGGAGAATGCGAACGCCTGTGTTCCAGTAGAAATGGCCTTTGATCGGATCGTGCAACAGACGGCCCAGCCGCAACATGGCGCTGGCGGCGATGGCGGCCGCCGATGTGTCGATCTGCTTGCGCTGGTCGGCCGGGGCGTTGAAGTCCCAAGGCGCCATGCCGTCAGCGTTGCCGTGCGTGATGTAGTAGTCGGCGCAGTCTTCAGCCGTCTCCAGGAAGTGTGGATCGCGGCTGTATTCATAGGCGGTGGAGAAACCGTAGATCGCCCAGGCCAGCCCGCGCGCCCAGCAGGAATCGGCGCGGTAGCCCTGCTGCGTCGCCTCGCGCAGGAACTCACCCGTTTCGATGTCGAAGATGCCTTCGTGCGCCGTGGACCCGTCGCCGCGCACCAGGAACCGGCGCGTGGTGAGCGAATGGCGTGTGGCGATCTCGCGCAGGTTCTTGTCGCCCGTCGCGCGGGCGGCGTAGAACACCAGCCCGACGTTCATCATAATGTCGATGAACAGTGAGTTCTCGGCCACAAACGAGCGGAGATAGTTGCCCTTATCGCGGTAGCGCAGTGCCAGGGTTTTGCCGGCCTCCACCACGATTTCCTCCAGCTTCGGATCGCGGTCCACCTGGAACCAGCGGTAGTAGGAGTGCTGGAAGACGAAGCCGAGGTCGTGCACGTCGCGGTCGCTCTTGCGCTTCTCCAGCGGCTTGGTGTAATCGACGGCCTTTTTGTACCAGTATTCCGGATCCTTCCCGCCCGTCTCGACCTCGAAGCGGCGGAACAGCCACATCATGCCAGGCAGGAAGCCGTCGCACCAACGGGTCCACGCCGGGCCGTCGTGCTTCCACTTACCGTCTTTCGTGTACATCGGATAGAAGCCCGGATTGGTATCAATCAGACGCTTCACCTGCTTCTGCGCGAAGCGCATCGACTTTTCAAAGAGGGCTTTATCGGTCTCAAGAGTAAACTGGATCACGGCTTTTTTGCTCCGGAACTTCCCAGCCGCAGCGTCCGCCAGTTGAGCGGCAAACCGCGGGGAAGATCGAGGAAATCCTTTCTAACGTAGAAGACATCGCGGTGCGGTAACATCGGCAACTCCCGTTGACTCGGCTTCTGGTAAATGCCGCGAGAGCTCGAATCGGAAACCGTAATCGCGCCGCCTTCTTCCAATTGTCCCTCGAATGGCCCAACTTTGCCATCGAAGGAAATCTCCCGCCATTGCAGCGCCACCAGAACCCGCTCCTGCCCCCGGAAATCCTTGCGCCGTTCCAACAACGCCACGTTGCCTTTGAGCAGTGCGCCCTTCGGAATGAGCACCTGTTTTTTGCTTTTCGAATCCCGCGTCACCCGGGCCTCAATCTCATCGCCGATCGCATTCCCGGGAAACTTCACTGGCGTCAACAGTTCCAGTTGCACCAGCAGGCCCCCTTGCAGCGAGATTGCCTCGGCCAGCGCGACTGGCGGCGCATCCCCCTCCGGAACCTCGGCAAACGACAGCGTCGACTCGCCCGCATACTGCCGGCACCGCGAGAAATGGATGGCATTCCGGCTGGCCCCGCCCTCAAAATCCTCCATCACCATCTCTGAGGATTTCGGCAAAAGGAACGTCGTCTCACCAATCGGGACGCGTTCGTACCGCATCGAATCACGCGCGCCCCGTAGCGGCAGCACCGGAGGAATATCCACGGCCTCCACGTCCAAACGCGTCAGGTCCAACGTCTCCCTATCGCTCCAAAACGAACCACGGTAGCCCGTGATCCCCGAAAGCGGTCCCATCGTTATCTTGTAGCCACTTCGGAACTGCGGCACCGAATAGTCATACCGCGCCACCGGCCGCCCGTCCAGCACCTCTTCGCCCGCATACGTGATTAACGGCGAACTGGACAGAAACACCGATCGGGCGTGCAGTGCGAAGCTTCCGTTGCCGATCGCGCCCGTTGGCGCCAATTCGCGGAGATCGCGCTCCTTGAACTCCCGCTCGCCCGGCCAGGAAAACAGTTCCTTCCCCTCCACCACGGCCACTTCCAAATGCAGCGCGTCCACCAGTTGAAACTTCCGCCCGCGCCCGGACCGCCTCGAACGTTCAATCGTCTCCAGGCACGTATAATTCGGCTGCCGCGTCAGCACCTGCTCCATATGCTGCCTGATCCGCGCCAGTAGCAGCGTCTCCGGCGCCAGCGGTTGTCCGGCGGCGCAGGTCACCAGCAGCAGACTCCAGACACTCAGGCGCCGCATATGTTGATTGTACCCGTCGCTCACCTGTTACCATCAGATTCGATGGCAACCAAAGTAACCGTTAACAACCATGGCCCCCTTCGCATCGAAGGGGAGTTCACGATCAACGACCCCTCCGGCAAGGAGTTCGGCCTCGCTGGGCGCACCGTGATTTCGTTGTGCCGCTGCGGCGCATCGGAGAACAAACCGTTCTGCGACGGCGCCCACAACCGCGCCGGCTTCCAGAGCGTTTGCGAGGCGCGCGACCTGCCCGCCCCGAAGCCGAAGGTCTAGCTCTCTTCGCCTTCGCTCAGGACGCAAATGTCCTTTAACCCACGATAGTCTTCGGCGTAATCCAGCCCGTAGCCGACGACGAATTCGTCCGGAATCGAGAAGCCGGTGTAGGCCGCCTGCACCGGCCGCAACCGGCGATCGGGCTTATCGAGCAACGCGGCAATCCGAATGCTCCGCGGCTTGCGATTATGCAGCAGGCCGATCAGGTAGCTCAACGTCACGCCGGTATCGACGATGTCCTCGACGATGATGATGTTGGCGCCTTCAATCGACGTGTCCAGATCCTTGGTCACGCGCACTTCGCCCGATGACGTGGTTCCCTTCCCGTAACTTGAAATCCCCATAAAATCCATGCGCACCGGGCGATGGATGGCGCGCGCCAGATCGGCCACGAAGATGAAGGCACCCTTCAGAATGCCGATCAGAATCAGATCGCCTTCTTTGTAATCCTTGGTGATCTGCGCACCGATTTCGGTGACACGCTTCTGGATTTCAACATCGGAGATAAGTACGCGGAGCTGGGGATTTTTCATTGCGGGTCTATGACTTAGTCTGTCGAACGGATGCGTGTGCTGGGCGGGCCAATGTGGATATGCGGCGCTGTGGCCTGGCCGCGAACGGCGGTCAAGAACGCGAAGAACGGAATTTTCTGCTGCTCCAGGTAGCGCATCAACCAGCGGCCTTCCACGCTCTCCGGCAGCACGGCCACGTCGACGCGGCCGCGGTGATCGAAGCCCAGCGAACGGTGCAGCGCCGTCTCACCGCGCGCGCTCACCGGCAGTTTGCGGTCGAACTTGCGTTCAAACTCCAGAACCACTTGTTTGAACTCATCGGCGCCAAACTTATTTTCTCCGGCAAAACGGGTAATGCGGGCAATCGCGCCATCGGCGAGCGAGGGCTGGTCGGACTGCTGCTCGCCCGCCTCCTGCTCGGTT
>CAMATG010000317.1 GCA_945860645.1 Candidatus Sulfopaludibacter sp. SbA3
TCGAACGTGGCGCGGGATCCGGGGGTGGATTCGCGGGGGGCGCAGTTGGCGGCGGCGGGGCCCATCCACTTTTGCAGGAGGGGGCGGGTGGAGAGGAAACGGTAGATGGTCTCCGGGGCGGCTTCGATCTGGGTGGATAGGACGATGGAATCGGGCATGGGTTCAGTTTACGCGCGAAAAGCGGCGGCCGAGGGGGAGGGCGGCGGCGGAGACGAGGGGGGTGAGGGCCATGGTGAGGACGGTGGCGGTGATGGCGAGGTTGTACGTTTCGGTGGAGATGAGTTTGGCGGTGAAGCCGGTGCGAGCGAGGACGAACGAAAATTCGCCGATTTGGGAGAGGCCGAGGCCGATGATCCAGGGGGCCATGTTGACGTAGCCGAAGGCGCGGGCGATGGAGCCGGTGATGAGGGCTTTGCCGGCGAAGATGGCGGCGACGGTGAGGGCGATTTTGAGGCCGTTGGCGAGGGCGAAGGTGGGATCGAAGAGCATGCCGACGGAGACGAAGAAGAGAAGGCCGAAGATGTCGCGGAGGGGTTCGATGGTGGTTAGGGCCTGGTGGCTGAACTCCGATTCGGAGAGGACGATGCCGGCGACGAAGGCGCCGAGGGCGAAGGACATGCCGGCGAGGTGGGTGGCGTAGCCGATGCCGACGCCGATGGCGACGACGGAGACGAGGAAGAGTTCGGGGGAGCCCCAGGCGTCGATGAACTGGAGAAAGCCGGGGAGGAGGCGGGTGCCGGCGAAGTGGATGACGGCGAGGACGACGGCGGAGAGGGCGAGGGATTTGGCGAGGGAAGGGAGGATGGTTTCCGGGGGGCCGCCGAGCTGGGGGAGAACGATGAGCATGGGGATGACGGCGAGATCCTGGACGACGAGGAGGCCGATCATGACGCGGCTGGCGAGGGTGGTGGTGAGGCCGGCGGCGGAGAGGGTTTTGAGCACGACCATGGTGCTGGAGACGGAGACCATGGCGCCGAACCAGATGGATTCCGGGGCTGGGATGGCGAGGAGGTATTTGGCCGCCAGGGCGCCGGCGGCGACGGTGAGGGCGACTTGCAGCGGGCCGCCGAGGAGGGCGATACGGCGAACGGGCTGGAGATCCTTGAAGGAGATCTCCAGCCCGAGCGAGAACAACAGCAGAGCCACGCCGATTTCGGCGAGGGTTTCGATGTCGTGGATTTGTACGACCGTGGGGCCGGCGGTGAAGGGCCCGACGACGATGCCGGCGGCGACATAGCCGACCAGGAGGGGCAGGCGAAGTGCGTGGGCGAGAATCGCGCCGAACAAGCCGGCGACGATGATGAGTACAAAATCCTGTGCGATGCCCAAGGCGGAAACAGCTCCCGCCTTCTATTGTCCCTTTATTGGCGGCGGCGCATGGCGAAAACACCGGCGAGGCCGGCGAGGCCGAGCATCCAGGTGGAGGGTTCGGGGACGCCGGTGGGAGGAGGCTCGATGGGGGCAAAGCCGACGGTTACGCGCATGTTATTTTCAGTGTCGGAGCCCATGCCGGTAGCGGTGTTGATGTTGCCGTCGATGATGAAGTTGAGGTTGCCGGGGAGATAGTTATTGAGTCCAGCGCTGAAGCTGGCGACGGAGGTGGCGTACTGGATGGGGTTGACGCCGAAGACGAGTTCTACCTCGCCGATGTTGAGCCCGGCGCCGTTGCCAGCATAGTAGGCTTCGATGGAGATGTATTCGCCATTGATGTTGGGAGTGCCATTGGCATCGGAGTAGAAGACGTCATAGAACTCCCCGGGGGCGCCGATGAAATCGTTCGTGCCGCCGTTCAGGCCGCTGGAGAGGCGGGTGGTCATGGCGGTGGCGTTGTTGCCGTAGGTGAAGGCGGTGACGCCGCTGGTAAGTTCGTAGAACGTGACGCCGGTGAGCCCCGGCAGAGTGCGAATGGGAGCGGCGGACAGAGAGCCGGCGGCGGTGGCCAGCAGTAGGAGCATGTGTAGTTTTTTCAAGGAATTCCTCCGATAAAGTGAGCGACGCGAGATCTCGTCGACACCATCAAAGGCGGTGAGAATGAAAAAACGGGACCAAGATTATTTGCGGCACTTGCCGGCGGGGCCGGCTTTGTAGAGGCGGAGAATCTCGGCTGGTTCGAGGGCGCGGCGGTAGAAGGAGAGCTCGTCGACATCGCCATCGAAGTAGACATCATTGCGATTGATGTAGGCGTTGGCGTGATGGCGAGCGAGCCAGAGGGGGGCCGTGTTGTTGATGTTGGCGAGGGTGATATTGCGGCCGTTTTTGCCGCGGAGCTGGCCATCGACGTAGATCTGCGGCGACTGCTGGGGGAGGCGTTTGGCGACACCGACGAGGTGGTGCCATTTGCCGTCATCGATGCGATAGCCGGTGGAGATGGTATCGGTGAGTTCGGCACCGAAGGCGACTTGGAAGCCGGCGAAGCCTTTGCGGATGTAGAAGAGCCAGCCCTTTGGGACGGCGTCGCGTTTATCGACGATGTTCCGCATGACCTGTTTGGTGCTGGTCCGGACCCAGACTTCGGCGGTGAAGTTTTCTTCGCCGGCATTGAGGCCCGGGGTGGAGGCGGGGATCTCGAAGAAGTGCTCTTTGCCGGTGAAGCGGAGCGCGTTACCGACGATGCCGGGCACGTGGGTGGCCTTGGCGAAGAGGGGTTCGTCGAAGGTAAACCAAGCGGTCATATTCTTCGGCGCAGGGGCGCATGGCTGGCCGAGGAGAACGGGGCTAATAAACAATAAGCAGAGTAATGAAATCGAAGTCTGTGTCATCGGCGACGAAGATATCCAGGAAGGCTTGAGGGTCATTGGCGTAGACGCGTTGGACGTTGGCGAAGAGTTCGGGGGTGAGTTCGATATTGATGCCCCCCTTCATACTACTGGCATAACCGGCCCAGAGGAACTTGCGGACGGGAGCGAAGTCGGAGGCGTTGAAGGGGGCGGCGCCGATGGTGATTTCATCGTTCTCCGAGCCGCTGCGGTTGTCTTCGCGGCGCATGTTGATGAGCAGTTGTCCGGAGCAGATGCGGACGGGTGGCAAGGGGATGGAGAGTGCGAGGAAGGTATCCATGGGCACTTGATCGAAGGTCCCGGGTTTGGCGCCGTTGGCGAGAGCGGCCATGAGCTGGAAGCGGGGGCTGAGGAAGGGGACGGGATCGGGCGGGGCGGCGAAGTCGTCGTTGATGCCGGACTGGATGAGGAGTTTGTGTTCACAGCGGCCGGCGCCGGATTCGGGGATGGTGGAGGGGGTGAGTGAGGAGAGATCGCTTTTGGCGGCGTCGGTATGGCCTGCGGCGAGGCGGAAGAGGCCGCGGCGGCTGGCGACGGCGCGGACGAGGTCCGGCTGGTTGTGGGCGTTGAAGTAGTTTTCGGCGGAAAGGAAGGCGCGTTCGGCGGCCTGATCTTCGCCTTCGGCGGCGCGGAGGGCGGCAAGGTGGACAAAGGCGCCGGCGTGATCGGTACGGAGGGTGATGACTTTATCCCAGGCGGGGCTGGGCTTTTTGTCCTGGATGGTTTCGAAGTAGGCGAGGTCGGCGAGGAGGATGCCGTCGATAGGGTTGGCGGCGGCGCGGGCCTGGAGGATATCGCGGGCGGTTTTGGGGTCGCCATCGATGAGTGCGGAGACGGCCTGGCGATACTGGCGGTCGGACTGGGTGGCGAAGAGGCGGGGGGCGTTGGCGAGGTGCTGGCGGGCGCGGGAGGGGAGTTTCAATTGATGCCAGGCGAGGGCGAGATCGGCGTGGAGGCGATTGATCAGGGGCGGGGCTTGTTCCCAGGCCTGGACGGCGAGGAGGGGTTCCCCGGCGTGGAGACTGAAGAGGCCGCGTTCCCACTGTTTGACCTGATCGGGGGCGGGGGTGCGCGGCCAGAAGATGAGAGCGAAGACGAGCAGGGCGGCGAGGGCGGCGGCGGTGAGGATGTTGCGGGTACGGGCGTGCCGGCGGATGGCGCGGCGGGCGATTTTCCAATGAATGACGGTGGAGGAGCGGGAGTCGAGGAAGGTGAGGACTTCGCGGACGTCGGTGAAGCGAGCCTCGGGCTTGGGGGCGAGGCAGCGGAGGATGCAGCGGACCCAGGTGGGGCGGAGCGTGGGGGCGAGCTGGATGGGGGAGGTGGGGGTTTCGCGCGTTTTGCGGACGGCGAGGGCGAGGGGAGAATCGTTGGCGAAGGGGAGTTCCCCGGTGAGGAGTTCGTGGAGGACGACGCCGAGGGAGTAGATATCGGCCGCGGGGCCCGGGGGGCGGCCGTAGATCTGTTCGGGGGCCATGTAGGCGGGCGTGCCGAAGGCGGCGGTGGAGGACTGGGCGGCGACGGTGGTTCGGCGGTCGTCGGAGGATTGGCGAGCGAGGCCAAAGTCAGTGATGACGACGCGGAGGGGGCCATCGGGGCGGGGGACGAGCATGATGTTGCCGGGCTTGAGATCGCGGTGGATGACGCCATTGGCATGGGCGGCGGCGAGGGCGGCAACGATTTGACGGATGAGCGGGAGGGCGCGGCGTTCGGAGAGAGCGCCTTCGCGGCGGAGGAAGCTGGCGAGGGTTTCGCCGTCGAGCAGCTCCATGGTGAGGAAGGCGGCGCGAGGGGTTTGGACGAAGTCGAAGACGCGGCAGATGTTGGGGTGTTGGATCTTACGCGCCATTTGGACTTCTCTTCGAAGCCAGGTGAGGTGATCGGCGGTGGCGAATTCGGGGCGGAAGAGTTTGACGGCGATGCGTTCGCCTTTTTCGAGATCGTCGGCTTCGTAGACTTCGCCGAAGCCGCCCTGGGCGATGAAGCGGCGGATTTCGTAGCGATCGTTGAGGCGTTCGCCGGGGAGGAGGGAGCCATGGCGCTCCTTGGTTAGGAGGCCGGCGGGGACTTGAAGGGCGTCGAGGCGGGCGGAGGGGGCGTCTTCGTGGCGGAGGAGGCGGAGGGCTTCGGTGAGGACTTTGGGCTCTTCGGCGGCCTGTTGGCGGAGGTAGTCGGCGCGGCGCTCGGTGGGGAGTTCGAGGGCGGAGGCGTAGAGGGATTTGACGCGTTGCCAGGTTTGGGGGCTCATGCGTCGTCGCCGTCTTCGGGGCCTTCGAGTTCGGAGCGAAGCCAGGCGCGGGCGACGGCCCATTCGCGTTTGACGGTGGTTTCGGAGACTTCGAGGACTTCGGCGGTTTCTTCGACGGAGAGGCCGCCGAAGAAGCGGAGTTCGACGACGTTGGCGAGTTGGGGGTCGACGGCTTCGAGCTTGGTGAGGGCGTCGTGTATGGTTAGATAATCTTCGGGTTCGGCGGCCTGGGGGGCGGCGGGAGAATCGGTGATGAGGAGAAGGGCGGCGTCGCGTTTGGCGGCGCGGTGGCGGCGGCCATAATCGATGAGCACGTGGCGCATGGCGCGGGCGGCGAGGCGGAGGAAGTGATGGCGATCGACGGCGGCGTGGGTACGGTGCGTCATCAGCCGGATGTAGGCTTCGTTGATGAGCGCGGAGGGCTGGAGGGTATGGTTGGGCCGTTCGTTGCGCAGGAACGAAGAGGCAAGACGATGGAGTTCGTCGTAGACCTCGGTCAGCAGTTCCCCGTTCAAGACCATAGTGAGACGGGGGAAGGGCATTTTTAGCCTTTCCCCTTATCTCACATTGTACGCGCGTCTACGGGATCACGGTAGCGCAGGGGGCGCGGAAGGGTTGGGCGCCGTTGGCTTGCCACTGGGCGACGGTCTTCGATAGGGGGCTCCAGATGATGCGGGAGTTGGCGGAGAGGCGGGTGAGTTCGGCTGTTACGCGGGCGATGGTTTCGGTGCTGAGCCGGCCCTGGTTGATCATGTAGTTGGCTGTGTAGAAGCCGTTGGGATCGAGGTTCGACGCGTTCAGGAAGGCGTCGATGCCGGCGGGTCCGGCTTCTTCAAAATCGCTTTTGCAGCCGGAGCCGATGTAGATGAGGCGTTGGGCGTCGGAGTGGGTGGTGAAATTGGTTTTGTCCTTGGGGCGCCAGATGCCGTAGGAGTCTTCGTCCGGACCCTGGTGATTGCCGGTGGCGGCGCCCCAGAGGATGTTGGGTTTCCAGAAATAGCTGGGGAATTTGCGGCCGGCGGTGCCGTTGCTATGTTGCTCCCAGCCCTGCGGGTTTTCGACGGGGTAGTAGAGAAAGCCGCCGACGACGGTGGGGGTTATTACGCGGGCGACACGTTCGTGGAGGTAGGCGACATCGGCGTAGTTGTACGTCGATTCGTGGGCATGGGGATTGACCTCGAAGCTCATGTCTTCGACGAGCCAGCGGAGGATGTTTTTGTTGTTGGTGGAGGCGGTGACCTGCGGGGTATCGTACTTTTCGACGGCGAGGAGGAAGTTCCAATCCGACTGGAAGTTCCAGGCGGCGTTGCTGTTTTTGATGGCGACGGCGAGTTGGCGGACGAGATCGCGGTTTTGCAGGTAAAAGCGCTGGTTGTTGAGGTAATCGTTCTGGCGCCAGCTGGGTTCTTCGTTGTGGCTGACTATGGTGAGGTGCAGGGCCGGTTGGGCGTGCAGGGACACGACGGCCATAGCAATCGCGGCGGCGATGGAGGACATTTTCGACATGACTTTCTCCGATTTGGTTTTCTAATTTGCCGCGCGACAAATGGGTAAACACGTGGGCGCGGGGGGAAGTTGTGGCGGAGAAAGCCTTAGGCCTGTTTGGGTTGGAGGCCGATGCTATATTAGCGGGTGCTACTAAATTTACCGGGGGTTGGATGTTTCAGGAATTGTTGAAGGCTTGGTTTGAATGGTCTCGCGATATGGGATATGCGGGTGTCTTCTTCATGATGGCTTTGGAGAGCACGATTGTCCCGATTCCGTCGGAGATCATTATGCCGCCGGCGGGTTTTTGGGCAGCGCAGGGAAAGATGTCGTTGTGGGGAGTGATTCTGGCTGGCGGGTTGGGGTCGACGTTTGGATCGGCGCTTTGCTATTGGTTTTCGCGGACGTTGGGGCGGACGGTGTTGGAACGGTATGGGAAGTATATGCTGCTGCCGCCGGAGCGGTTGGAACTGGCTGAACGGTGGCTGGCGGAGTATGCGCTGGGGGGCGTCTTCTTTTCGCGGTTGCTGCCGGTGGTGCGGCATTTGATCGGGTTTCCGGCGGGGTTGTTGCGGGTGCCATTTTGGCCGTTTGCCGGAGTGACGTTTGTGGGGTCGACGCTGTGGTGCGGGATTTTGGCGGTGTTGGGGTCGGAGACGATCGGGAAGCAGCCGCAATTGCTGGAAGACCCGGCGGCGTTGATGCAGGCGGTGAAGGGGAACCTGCACTGGTTCCTGCTGGTGGCTGGGGGATTGCTGGCGGGGTGG
>CAMATG010000318.1 GCA_945860645.1 Candidatus Sulfopaludibacter sp. SbA3
TGCATCTTCCCCGTCTTCACATCGCACCGCACCAACTCGAGTTGCGGCTTCTCCGAATAGATCGCCGCCATCCCATAGCTCTCCTTCAACTTGTACTTGTTCACAAAGGAGTCATGGCACGACGCACACTTCAAATTCACGCCCAGGAAAACCTGCGCCGTATTCTGCGCCGCCTGCATATGCGGCAGCTGCGACGCATTCACATCCCCGCGCCAATTCACGCCAATCAAAAACCCCGCCGGCGCATCCGGCCCCACAGGATTCACCAACTGCCGCACCATCTCGTCGTAAGGCATGTTGGAAACCAACGCCTTCTTCAACCACGGCGTATACGGCTTCGCGGTATCCCCGTAATAGGCCCGCTGGTCATTCCGCAGCAAATCATTCCAGAAGCTCATCCAATGCCCCGCAAACATCTCCCGGTTCGCGAGCAACGAATCAATCAAACTCCCACGGTCCATCCCCCGCGCCGCCTGCAACTGCTCATACGTCGGCGTAATCCCCCACAAATCCAAATACGCCCGCCGCGCAAAGACAGTATCCGAAACCGGCGCGCGCAACGTCCCGCCCACCAGCAAATCCACCGGATGCCCCGTGCCTTTCAGCGGCACCGTCCGATGCGCCAACGGCGCCACCCACTTCGACGCCCCGCGCCCCTTCATATCCGCCCACGGCAGATCGTCGGCCACCCAGCGTTCCAGCGTCGCAATCTCGGCCGCGGAGAGCGGAGCCCCGTTCGGAGGCATCCGCATCCCCTCAGTCCCTTTCACCTTCCCGATCAGCTTCCCCCGGACCCGCAAAAACCCGGCCCGTTCGTCCACACGAAGACCAGCCTGCGCCGCGTCCCCCGTGTGGCAGCTCGCGCACCGCGCCGCCAGTATCGGGTGGACCTCACCAGCGAAGTCCACCTGTCCCCACGCCGCTACGGCGCAAACCGAAGCCAACCAGAAAGCGCGCATTAGAACTTGACCTTGACCCAGCCCTTCTTCTTCGAGCTCTCGACGACTTTCTCCAGCAACACCATCCCGCGCCGGCCGTCCTCAAACGTCGGGTAGTCCACCGGCTGCGAAGGATCCGCAACCCGCTTATAGAAGCGCTTGTAGAGCTGCTTGTGCGCATCGTCGTAGCCTTCCGAGTGCCCGCCCGGAAGGTCCGCAAACCCAGCCGCCGGCCCCATCAGCATCGACGGGTCTTTGATCAGAATCCGGTTCGGTTCGTTCCGGTTGCCGATCCACAACTCGTCCGGCCGCTCCTGGTTCCACGCCACACCGGACTTGGTCCCATAGATCTCAAACGCGAACTTGTTCTTGTTCCCCGCCGCCACCTGCGACGCCGTGAACGCCCCGCGCGCCTGGTCGCCCAAGTGCAGCAGCAGCCCGCCGTAATCTTCCGTGGAAATCTTCACTTCCTCGTAATCAGCCGGCTTCAGCTTCTTGCCCGCGAACGTCTGGATCGCCGCCTTCGGCTTCTTCCGCGTCTTGTGGAACGTGGCCAGATCGGCGCACAGCGCGGTGATCGAAAGCCCGGTCAAATGCTGGATCATGTCCATCCAGTGCGAACCGATATCGCCAACAGCGCGCAGCGCGCCATTGTCTTTCGTCTCAATGCGCCAGTTGAAATCGGTGTCGTAGAGCAGCCAGTCTTGCGAATAGGTGCCCTGCACATGCAGAACCTCGCCCAACTCGCCCGCCGCAATGTACTGCCGGATATGCTGCACAATCGGGTAGTAGCGCAGGTTGTGGTTCACCGCGTGAACCAGGCCCTTTTTCTCGGCCAGCTTCAGCATATTCGAAGCTTCCTTAGCCGAAACCGCCAGCGGCTTTTCGCAGAGCACGGCCTTCCCCGCGTGCAGAGCCTCCATCGAAACCGGATAGTGCAACGCATTGGGCGTCAGCACGTGCACGGCCTGGATCTTCGGGTCCGCCAGCAGCTCTTTGTAGTCGCCGGTCGTCCGGTCGATCCCCATCGCCTGCCCAAACGCGGCGGCTTCGGCGGCATTGACGCCAGCCACACCCGCTATATCGACAAAACCCAGCCGCCGGATCTGTTCCGCGTGGACACGGCCCATAAACCCGGTACCGATAATCGCTGTTGCAACACGTGCCATAGTTCTCTTGCTCTATCCTTTCGTGGAGGGAAAAACACTTCTCTCAGGTTTACTCTATCCCAACTGAGAGCATTCCCTCTTGATTTACACTATAGGGGTTGGATGATCGTTAAGCTCCGTGTAGGCAAAAGCCGAAAAATCCGTCGTCAAGGGATCCGCAACCGGCGCGCCGCCATCACCGCTGCCGCCCTGCTGACCCCATTTTCTGTCCTCGCATTCGCCCTCGGCGGCTGGCGCCTCCTGGCCGACCTGCAGTGGACCAGCCGTTTCGCCATCGACGACGGCCCCCTCTCCCACTGGCAAGTCTGGATTGCGTTCTCTTTCTTCCTCCAAGCCGGCGCCGCCCTCCTCAACCGCTACGCCGAAACCCACGCCGACACGCAAGAAGACTAACCTTTTCCACATCTTTCCCACAGGGCCGTGCTACCGAATTCCCCTAGCCCCAGCATTCCCCTCAATCCCGGATTTCCCCTCCCAGAATAATTGACCACAATCCCGCCTCAATTGCGCGATAAGCATTGAGGCCCCGTGCTGACCGCAACCAAACACCCCCGGGCCGCATCTGAATAGGCAAGAGGCATTTAGTTCAATATGTGGAACCGTATGGCGACCCGTAATGTGGCACTCCTGGCCAAGGCCAGCGAAGAAATCACGCCCGCCTTCGCCGCCTTCCTTTCCCCCATGGCGGCCATGGCGCTGGCTCTCGGCCTGTGGGCATTCGCTGCCCAATTGGCCCTCACCTCCCAATTCCCCATCGCCGGCGGAGCCCTCTCCGATTGGCGCGTCTGGATGCTGATCGCCGGCGGCCTGGAAATGGCAGCCCTGCGATTCCGTTCCCAAACCCCCAACCGGTAAGCTATCCTCGACTGTAGAGGGCGGTGCATTTACAGATGGGCTCGTCATTTCGCAACCCTTCCTTCGGCGGCTCCTCTTCGGGAGTCCTCCCGCAAGGGGTCAAGTGGTTACTAATCAGTAACACAGCTATTTTCCTGATACAGTTCCTTCTGTATCAGGCTTCGGGCGTGCAGCTGAACTTCCTCAAGCTCATCCCCTCCCAGTTCGTCGGCGGCTACATCTGGCAACCGCTCACCTACATGTTCCTTCACGATGTGCACAGCACCATGCACATCCTCTGGAACATGATTTCGCTCTTCTTCACCGGCCCCATGCTCGAAATGCACTGGGGCACCACGCGTTTCCTGAAATACTACTTCCTCTGCGGGATCGGAGCCGGCCTCTGCGTAGTCGTCGCAGGCTTCCTCGCCGGCACCCCAACGGTTGCGACACTCGGCTGCAGCGGCGCCCTCTTCGGCGTCCTCGTCGCCTACGGCGTCCTCTTCCCCGACGTTCTCTTCTTCGGCGTCATCAAGGCCAAGTGGTTCGTGACGATCATCGGCGCCGTCAACCTGCTCGACGGCATCGCCAGCCGCAACGCCGGCGTCAGCCACGTCGCCCACCTCGGCGGCATGGCCATCGGCTATCTCCTCATCCGCTTCGGCTTCCAGGCCCGCGGCGTCAAAACCAGTGTCGACCCTATCGCCTGGGCCCAAGCCCAATACAAAAACTACAAACTAGCCCGAGCCCGCAAGAAGTTCGAAGTCTACATGCGGAATAACCAGACCCGCCACTAGGACTTCCCTGGGCTTGCCCACCGAAGCCCGAAGGGCGAAGGCGGGAGCCGTGCCCCCCAACAAAACCGCCCGGGATTTCCCTGGGAGCCGTGCTACCAGGGAACCCCGTAATTTAGGATTTCCCCCATCACCCCTTCAACAACCGCACCGCCTCCCCCAACGCCAAGTTAAACCGCTCCAACACCGCCACCAACTCCTTCCCCTGCGCCCTCGCCTCATCAAACTTCCCCAACTCCAACGCCTCCCGCACCCCCGGCATCGTCTTCGCCCCGTACCCTGTATACTGCCCCGGCGCCGTCAAAGCATTCTTATACCAGGTCCGCCCCGGCAACCCCGCCGGCAACTGCAACGCCCGCTCCGTCAAGTACACCGCCCGCCCCGCCGCAACACTCCCCTTCGACCCTGCATACGCCTTCTCAAACGCCCCAGCCAACTCCGCCATCTTCCCAATCACCCCATCCATCGACGCTAACCCAACTTTCTTCTCCCCCGCCAACTTACTAACTTCCGCCCAATACCCCCGCACCGCCGCGACCATCCGTGTAAACTCAAACGGCGGCACCTGCGCGTCCGCCATCCGCGCCACCACAACGGCCATATAAGATGCCATCGCCTTCCCATGCACAAACGTCCCATCCGAAAAACGCTTATACCAGGCCAACGAATCAAATATCGAGTGATAAATCCCCCCATTATCCTCGCCCGAAAACCCTAAGTTCGCCGACGCAATCCCCGCATGGTGCACAAACCCCACATAGTCCGACCCCGCCCCCAACGGCCCCATCGACCACTTATCCGCACGCCTAACATCCAAGTCCTTCGCCACTTCCTCTAAAAACACCGACAACGACGGCGACGCCCCGCCCCCCAGCCGCCCCTTCCCATTCATATCCGAATTGAAATAAGCGACACACTTCTCCCGTAACTCCGGCAAGTGTTTCTCCACCCACTCCGTCGACCCAATCAACCCAAACTCCTCCGCATCCCACAACGCAAACATCACCGTCCGCCGCGGTCGCCAACCCGCCTTATGCGCCGCCCCCACCGCCCGCGAAGCTTCAATCAAAGCCGCCGCCCCACTCACCGGATCATGCGCCCCATTCACCCACGCGTCATGATGATTCCCATACATCACCCACTGGTCCGGAAACTCCGAGCCCTTGATAACTCCAATCACGTTATGAATCGTTCGGTTCGAGTTATCAAACGAAGCCGCCACCCGCACCCGTCCGCCCGGCCCGAACTTATAAGTACACGGCAACCCGCCCTTCCAACTCTCCGGCACCACGTCCCCGCCCAATGACTCGAGCAATGGCTTCGCATCGCCATAAGAAATTGGTAACACCGGAATCGGCATAATCGTCTTGGCATCAGAAATAGCCAGCCGCTTCGCCCCCTTCTCCGACGCATACCCCGGCGTCAACGGATCACCCACGTAAATGGACATATCCATCACGCTCCCCCGCTGCACCCCCTGGTCACAGCGATAAGGACCCTCCGGATACACCGCCCCCCGCGAAAACCCATCTTCCTTGGGATCAGAGTAAATCAAACAAGCAATCGCCCCATTCTCCGCCGCAACTTTCGGCTTCACCCCCCGCCAATTCATCCCATACCGCGCCAAAACCACCTTGCCCTTTACATCAATCCCGCGCTCCCGCAAAACCCGGTAATCATCCGGAACCCCGTAATTGACATACACTAACTCCCCGGTAACATTCCCCGCCGCCGAGTAAGCATTGTAAGTAGCCAACTGCCCTTTATCCGTCGAATCCGGATCCTGCGAAAAATTCGGCTCTGACATCCGCAACCGGAAGGGCGTCGGCCCAAGCAACTCCACCACCCGCTCTTTCGGATACGGCAAAAACACATCAAAAGTCTCAATCCGCGCGTCAAATCCAAACTTGCGGAACAACCCCAACGCATACTGCGCCACCCCGCGCCCCGCCGCCGACCCCGCATGGTGCGGCTCCGCCGCCATGCGCTTCATGTAGGATTCAATCCGCGCCGGCTCCGGCACAGCCCGCAACTTCGCCTCCAACGCCTGCTGACGCGCCCAAGCCGCCCCCGCAAACCCCCGCGCCGGCGTACCCGCCCCCGTCGCGACGCCATTCGCACCCACCATCGCCACCACGCCCGCCAAAAAGTTCCGTCTCCGAGTCATCAACAAATTCCCCTTTACCAAACGAATCTCACGCCTCAAACCCGGAAACGCGTCCATCTTCTATGTAACCATGACAGCCCCGACCGATGCGCGCACCATCCCTCCGCCGAACCCCTAACATTTCTTCGCATGTGCCTGTATGCTCCCGTTGGGTCAACAAGCGGACCCGAATCTAGACCGTCTAGGAAAAACATTAAAAACCCTATCAGTCGCTGCAACTGCGGCGTTCCTGATCGGCGCCTAGACCCTGTCCGCCCCGCCCACAGCGAAGTCCAGATACCTTCGTCTTCGGCCCCGGCAATCCACCTGCCAGTTCGCAGGCGCCAAACTGGCCGACGTCAAAACACTCCGCTACAGCACCTATACCCCCTCGGTCGGCAATGGCGGCTCCGCCAGTCGCTCCGGCTACCTCAACTTCAACGTCGATTTCAATGGCTCCGACACATGGCAACGACGTCTCGTCTATGTGCCGTCCGTCAACGCCACTGTCACCCAGAACAACTGGAAGGAATGGGACTCCATCAACGGCGGCAACGCCCTCTGGCTCTATTCCGCCCCCCCGGAACCACGCCGAAGACCTGGGTGCAGATCCTCGCCGAATACCCCGGCGTCCGTGTCGGCGAGCCCTACCCCGATGGCTACACCGAAAACATCGACGCCTTCAAGTTCGCCACCGCAACCTCCGCCACGACGTTCGACTTCGAACCGTCAATCGGACCACCCGCCTCCAAAGACGCCTGCAAGCAAAACGGCTGGCAGTCCTTCAACTACCCCACCTTCAAAAACCAGGGCGACTGCATCCAGTTCGTCAACACCGGCAAGTAACCCACACGGGACGGCGCCCCTCAGCGCCGTCCCCCTTACCCCTGCAAGAACTTCAAAAACTCCGCCGCATCCCGCGTCAACCCCGGAAACGCCCGCACCGTCTTCCCTTCCCCGTCCAAAATCACATAGTAAGGAATCGCTACTGTCTTGTGCGTCTCCTCCTGTAACTTCAGATTCGCCTCCGAAACCGCATCCGACCCGTCCGTATATAACTCAACTAGTACGAACTTACTCATCTCCGCCGCAATCTCCGGCCGCGGAAACATATTCGCCTTCATCAACTTACAGTTGGTGCACGTGTACCCGGTAAAATTCAAAAACACCAACTTATTCTCCGCCTTCGCCCGCGCCAGCGCCCCCGGCAGGTCATTCTTCGCAAAATGAACCCCGGCCGCGCCGCCCCCCGTAGCCGCCGCCCGCGTCGATACCGGCACATACGCGTCGATCTCGCCTAGCGGCGCGCCAAACAAACCCGACAGCAGGAAGAACGAAAACGCCAGAATAAACATGCC
>CAMATG010000319.1 GCA_945860645.1 Candidatus Sulfopaludibacter sp. SbA3
AACTTCTCGCCACCCTGCATGCTGATGATCAATCCCCAGCTTGCGCCACCTCTCCGCCTTCAGGCTCATCTTGTGTGAGAAACGCCTGTTCCTTCAGGCTCATCTTGTATGAGACAAGACTTGGGCTTGCGTTAGCTAAGCTGTGAGACTAAACTCTCGGTATATGCAGGTGAATGTGCATGAGGCTAAGACACAACTGTCGAGGCTGTTGGAATTGGTAGAAAGTGGCGAGACCGTCGTGATCGCCAGGCAGGGGACGCCGGTGGCGGAATTGGTGCCGGTGCGGAGGAAGGTCGGATTTCCATTTGGCGTTGCGCGGGATGCCCCGTTGGTTCCGGAGGGCGATGACTGGTGGGCGGCGATGAGTGATGAGGAGTCCGATGCCTGGGCGACCGGTGAGTAGACCGGGCGGTGCCGTTGAGCGAGTATTGGTTGATACTCACACGCTCGTTTGGGCATTGCGAGATCCGGAGTTGCTGGGCGTTGGTGCGGTGGAGGCATTGCGCGGGGGCCTTGTGTCTGCCAGCGTTGCCAACCTCTGGGAATTGCTGGTTAAGCAATCGAAACCGGGAGCGCTTCTGGCGGACCCGCTGGCCTGGTGGGCGCGGTACGTGGTTGGGAGCGGGATCCGGGTGTTGGGCATTAGAGAGGCACATGTAGTCGCACTGGGCGGGTTGGAGCCAATTCATAAAGATCCTTTTGACCGGATCCTGGTGGCTCAGGCAATTGTCGAACGGGCAACTTTGGTGAGCAAGGACGCGACTTTGGCGCAGTATGGGGTTCGGGTGGTTTGGTGATTGCCGGGCGCGGCGGGGCTGGAGCCGAAGACGATTCGTGGCTTGTGCCTACATTGCGTGCCGAGTGGGTTTCCGGGAAGGGGGTGCCTGTTCCTTTGCGCACCCGGTGCAACCCCTTCGGCGTGATAGACTTTGCTCGGAGAATTCTCTCGTCCATGGCAATTGCTCTTGCGAGCCATTTTCGTTTGGAGGTGCCGGTTTCGCTGCGCCTCTGCCTGCTTCTGTGCCTGGCGTGGCCTGGCGGCCTGGTGGCCGCGGATCACGAAGCTCTGAAGGCGGATGCCGAGCAGTTTTTTCGAAGCCGCGTCACGCCGTTTATCAACACCTATTGCTTGCAGTGCCATCAGAACAGGCGGCCGACGCGGGGCGGGGTTAATTTCTCGCCGGCACTGAAGGCTCCCGGTCACGCGGCCTTCACCGACCAGTGGAAGCGGGCGGACGCCCGGGTGAAGGCGCATGACATGCCGCCCCAAAACATGCGCCAGCCGGATGAAGCTGACCGGCGCATGTTCAGCGAGTGGCTGACGAAGTTGAAGTACCTGAGCGACAAAGACCCGGGACCGTTCGTGATCCGGCGGTTGACCAAGACGGAGTATGGGAACACGCTGCGGGATTTGTTCGGCGTCGACCCGGCTGTGGCCGATGGACTGCCGAGTGAGGTGAGCGGGCAGGGCTATATGAATTCGCTCTCGTCGCTGCAACTGGAGCAGTATCTGGCCATCGCCGATCAGGTGCTGGCCCAGATGGCGGCGCAGCCAAGCGCCCGGCGGGCGGAACTGGCGAAACGGCTGTTTGGGGCCTCTGTTGCGTCTGGTAAGAACCCGCGGGAGGCCGCCCGTTTGCTGGCCAGGAAGGCGTATCGACGGCCGCCGACGGAGGCGGAGTTGGACGTGCTGGTGGCGGCTTACGAGCTGGGACGGCGGAACAGCCTGGATCACAGGCAGTCGCTGCACCTGATGCTGAAGGCCGTGCTGGTTTCGCCGCAGTTTCTGTTTATTACTCCGGCTGGGGTGGCTGAATCGAGCAACGGGATTGTGCGGCTGGACGATTATCAGCTTGCTTCGCGGGTTTCTTATCTGTTGTGGGCCACGTTGCCGGACGATGCGTTGATGGCTCTGGCCGACGCCGGGACGCTGCATGAGCCGGCGGTGCTGGCGGCGCAGGTGAACCGGTTGCTGGACGATCCGCGTTCCCGCGCCTTGTTCGATGGCTTCGGCGCCCAGTGGTTGCGCGTCGGCGGTTTGCGGCAGCAGGTCTTCGATCCGAAGCTGTTCCCGCAAATGACTGCGTCGATGCGTGAGGCGATGTATGACGAAGTGCGGCTGTTCTTCCAGAGCGTTGTTAGAGACAACGAAAAAGTGATCCGGTTCGTCGATGGGGATTACACCTATCTGAATGGAACCCTGGCTGGAGTTTACGGGCTGGAGAAGACGGTGAAGGGCGCGGCGATGCGGAAGGTACGGCTGAGCGATGGTAATCGCGGGGGCGTGCTGGGCATGCCGGGCATTCTGGCGGCCACGTCGTTCCCCAATCGCACGAGCCCGGTGAAGCGGGGCGTGTGGGTGTTGGAACAGGTGCTGGGGGAGCATGTGCCGGCGGCGCCGCCGGACGTCCCGGCGTTGGACAAGCAGGACCAGGCGACGGTCGCGAACCTTACCGTGCGGCAGCGGACCGAACTGCACCGCACGAATGCGGTTTGCGCCAATTGTCATCAGATTCTGGACCCGATCGGGTTCGGGTTGGAAAAGTTCGATGCCATTGGCCGATGGCGCGAGCGGGATCAGAATGGCCAGGCGATCGACACAACCGGGGAGCTTCCCGGTGGGAAGCGCTTTTCGGGTCCAGCGGATTTGAAGGCGATTCTGTCCGGACGAGACCGTGACGTGGCGCGCAGCCTGGGGGAGAAACTGCTGGCCTACGCGTTGGGGCGTAAGTTGGAAGGCTATGACGAGATTGTCGTGGATGACATGATGGATGAGTTGGCCGGCGATGGGTATCGCATGCGGGCACTTATTACTAAAGTCATTACGAGTTATCCGTTTACTTATCGGCGAATCGAAGAACCGGGGAGGCCCAGTGAAAAGAATTAACAGGCGTGCTTGTCTGAAGGGGATGGGTGTTTCGCTCGGCCTTCCTCTGCTGGATACGATGGGCTGGGCCGACACCCCCAATGGCAAGGCGAGCAAACCGCCCGTGCGCCTTGGGTTCATGTACATGCCGCACGGCGTGATTATGGACCAGTTCTGGCCTGCCACGGCGGAGAGTTTTCTTTCATCGCCGCCGCCGGCGCTGCAATCGCTGCGGCCGGTGCTTGATCAGTGTGTCCTGATGAAGGGGATTTCCGGGGTTCCGATTTCTCCGTTCAATGGGGCGCCGCACGCGCTGGAGTTATCGACCTGGCTGACGGCGATGTTGCCGGCCGCTGCCAAGCGCCACGAGATCAACATCGCCATTTCCGCCGACCAGATTGCCGCCAACCACCTTGGGGCTTTCACCGCGTTGCCGTCGTTGGAGTTGGCCACGATGCCGCAGACCTGGAAGGAGAACCAGGAGGGCCTGAATGAGGGTTATTACTCGCACTGCAGCTTTCGTTCTCCGACGCAGGCGCTGCCGGCGGAGGTGAATCCTCGCAACGTGCTGAATCGGCTGTTTAGTAAGCAGGAGCAGGGCGGCGGCACGCGGGCGTCGTCGCCGCTGGGTGCGTTGGACCGGAGCTTGTTGGACATCGTGCTGAGCGGCGCCAAGGATTTGCGGCGTACGTTGCCGGTTTCGGACCAGCGGAAGCTGGATGAATATTTGGACAGTGTTCGTTCGGTGGAGCGGCGGATTGCCGCGATCGAGTTTCGGCAGAAAGAGGCGGCTTTGGAGAAGGCCGGCCTGCGCCCGAGTAATCGTCACGCCTCCGATTCGGCGCCGATCGAGGTGCGGATTCCGGAGGGCGACAAGCGGAGCGAGTATATGCAGGTGATGTGCGATTTGAACATACTCGCGTTTCAGACCGATACGACTCGTGTTAGCACTTACATTGGTTCCACGCCGAATGGGGCGTCTTATCCGGAGTTGGGCTTCAACGACCAGCATCACTCGAACACGCATCATAACAACGAGGCGGAGAAGGTTCGCAAGGTGGCGCTCATTACGGAGTTTAATATTGCGCAGTTTGCTTATATGGTGAAGAAGATGGCGGCACTGCGGGAGGCTGATGGAACGCTGCTCGATAACTGCATCATGATGTGGGGATCCGGGCTTGAGGATGGGAATAAGCATACTCGCGAGAACCTGCCGTTTATTATTGCCGGGAAGGGTGGGGGTTCTATTCGGACGGGGCGGTTTTTTGCGGATACGAAGGGGAATCAGGGGGATTTGCTGACTACGCTGCTGGCTTGTGCCGGGATTCCTGTTGATCGGCCTGTTGGGATTGCTACTAAGCAGATTGAGGGGTTGAAGGGGTAGGGGGGGCGGGTTCTTGGGTGTGTGCGGGGGCGTGCTCAGTCAATTTGCGATCAATATTTAAGCGAGCTTGGGGATTGGCAGCCTAGGAAGGTCGCTGATCGCCACCTGGGAGTGAGGATCCGGTGATCGGAATTCGACATGGAGTTGGCTTCCGGTTCGGACCGCCTTAGCCGTGTCTTCAAATCCTCAGAATGACGATTCGTCCTCAAAATGACTGGTTGGGTCGATGCCGCCTGGTCCGGACCTTGTTCTTCGGGCGATCGAGGGTGGAATTGCGCGCCTTTTTTTCTTACCTTCCGCTCGTAGATGATCGGCGAGACATTCACGCCAAGTGCCGAGGAGGCGGCCGTGTGGCTAAGTCGTTCGGATATATCTTGGGTTCTCGCAGCGCCTGCTCCATCTCCATATTGCGATTCAAGGCCGAGTCTTACTGCGATGGGGACCGTCTTGTTCTTTGGCGGCGTCCCTATCCAGTCATTTCTCTCTACTCGAAGCGGTACTTGTAGACGTCGGCTGCCTTGTTGACGATGGCGATGTGGCTGATCCCGAGCACGGCGTGCACGGGCGCGGCGATCGTAAGCAAGACGGCTTTGTCCTTCGGTAGCCAGGTTGGACTCCCGCATCTTCGTATATACGTTTCAGGATCGAGACTGCTTGTGTGGTCGAGGTTTGGGCGAGCACGAATGCAGAACCGATGTGGTCCTCGACGACATCGATGTCGTGCTCATCTTCGACCGAGCAGTACCTCGGGGCCCCCCATCCGGTGCAGTCAGCACTGCGGGAATCCGATTTGTCAGCGAGCGCTCCCATAGACTTCAGCACTAGGGAACGCCAGACCTTTCTCCGTAGTGTGGGGTTTTCAAACCCGCCTCGTATCCAGCGCGGCATTGGAAGGCTATGGTGGTGGATGATTCTATTTTGTGTTAATGTTCATGCTTATGCCCCTTGAATATGCTGTTCAAACACTCGGCCCGCTGGATGATAAGAAGCTTGCTGACTTCCTGAACAAAGTGAGTAAAGCCGGTTGGGACATTGTCAACTGCGCATGGGTAGACGGTAAAGGATTTCATTTGGTTGCCAAGCGATTGCCGATTTCGCCCGGTGAAGATTTCCCCACGCTCTAGGCTCCAAGATCAACCGGACTACCTCCAACGTCTCTTCCGGCGGCGGGTAGCGTTCTGTCTGCGCTGGTGGCTGAGCGGTGGGCCGAGATAGAGGCGATTCCGTGTTCGTTTACTGTACCCTACGGGAAGCGATCGGGCGCCGCGGGAAAATGGCGCTAGAGAAGACAGCCGGACAACTCGTCGTTCATGGCTGTGAGGGCTATTCTTCGTCTTGACAGATAGCCGACCCACGATGTCAGTCATGAGATTGAAAGCGCGAAGAAGATCGGTGGCGGTGAAGTGCCCAAACTACGGACGTATAGGTCACGCCAATCGCCGGGATATCAGGCGGATTTCTAGGGCGGAAGCGTGCGACTCTCCAGTCACCGACGGCGTGAATGAGTCAGCGATGTTCCGTTTTCCAGGGTATCCTGCAGAAAGTTAATGTCATTGGGGGACAAAACCGATACATTGATTAGACATTTCGAAATTCAACCCGTCGCGAGAAGGGCGTTCATGATTTCTTCTAATACACAGTCTGTATTCAACGCAAGAGGCGACTATACATCCTCCCGAATCGACATCTTTAAGGAACGCATCGCCAGCGTTGAGAGTCTTCTTGGCATGGGGAACCTGTGCATTTATGCCACCGGGTCCTATGGCAGGTTGGAGGCGACGGAGTTCAGCGACCTCGACCTGTTTTTTATCCAAGACCCAGATTCACCTGGAGGGAAAATTGGGAAGATCGAAAAGACCCTCATTGATGCGGACGTCATCCGACTGGCTCGAAAGGAAGGGTTCCCTGAATTTTCCAGGGACGGGGAGTTTTTGCACATTCACCAAATGGCTGAGATTCTGGGAACGCTTGGGGGCCAGGAAGACGACTTCAAAAACTGTTTTACAGCCCGAATGTTGCTTTTACTAGAAAGCCGTTGTCTCTACCGACAGTCGGTGTATGAGCAAATGTTGATCAAAATCATCAATTCCTACTATAGGGACTACCACGACCATGAAAACGAGTTCCTGCCAGCGTTCCTAGCCAACGACATCGTCCGATTTTGGAAAACCCTTTGTCTGAACTATGAACATCGTCGGAACAGGCCTGCGGAGGATCCTGACAAGAAAGCGAAAAGCCAGGTGAAAAACTTGAAGTTGAAGTTTAGCCGTTTGATGACCTGCTATTCTACCCTTGTGTGGCTGGCTGCCCAGCCAGTCGGCCCTGCACCGGAAAATGTTTTGGAAATGGTAATGATGTCGCCCGTCCGAAGGCTCGAGGCCGTCGGATCTTCAAACCAATCTGTCGAAACGCTCGTTGCCGAGGCATTAGACGAGTACGCTTGGTTCCTACAGACCATGAACCAGCCTGAGGATAAGGTCCTTGAGTGGTTTGCTGACAAGGGCGTGCGAGACGACGCGTTCGGGCGCGGTCGGTTGTTTGGACAAAAGATTTTCGAACTCATGACAGCATTATCCGCCCAGAAACCGTTCCTACGATACCTGCTTGTATGAAGAGTCATAAACGCATTTTCTACGTGGTTTACGCCGCAGACGATTTCGTTCAGAGTACCCTCGACGCTATCCGCTTCATAGCGGACCCAAACGAAAAGACGCGGGCGCACGTTACGATCAAAGGGCCGTATTCTAAGGCGCGGACATTTCGCAAGGCAAGGCACTTGGCGGAAGGGTCTGAAGTTTCGGTAACGGGCGTTGATGTTTTCCGCAGCTCCAAGCAAAACACAGTGTTTCTTTCTATAGACTCACCAGTTTTGAAAAAACTTTTCGACAAACCAGACTACCCTGATGCGAGACCGCACTTGACCATCTATGACGGGGCATCGTTAGCTATTGCGGATGAACTTCATCAGGTGCTTCAAGAGTGCA
>CAMATG010000320.1 GCA_945860645.1 Candidatus Sulfopaludibacter sp. SbA3
CGCCAGCGACGGCACGTCCGAGGAGCCCTTCCAGTGAATCGGCGTGACCTCCGCCATGCCGTTGTCGAGAATGGCGGGCAGAAAACGGGTCAAACCGCCCTTCTCTCTCAGTTCCTGGGTCAAGTGCGCTTCCACGATTTGCAATGTGGGCTCCGCAATCCCATTCAGCAATTCCAGGGCCGCGCGCGCGAAGACCTCAAACGTCACCGCGGTCGATAGCGGATTGCCCGGCAATCCGAAGAAAAACCGATTCCGCGCCCGGCCAAACACCAGCGGCGCGCCGGGCCGGATCTTCACACGTGTGAAGAAGAACTCGGCGCCGCATCGGGCCAGCGCGGCCTCCACAAAGTCATACTCCCCGGCCGAAACGCCGCCGGAGAGCAGCAGCAGGTCCGCTTCCAGCCCCTTTTCAATCAGCGCAATCGTCGCATCCAAGCGGTCCGGGGCCACGGGCAACACAGTGGCCATGCCACCGGCCGCCGCCACTTGCGCCGCCAGTGCCCACGAATTCGAGTTCCGCACTTCAAACGTGCGCGGCGTCGCCTCCACCGGCACAATCTCGTCGCCCGTCGCCAGAATGGCCACCCGCGGTCGCCGGTACACGTCCACGGTCGACGCGCCCACCGTCGCCAGCATCGCAATCTGCGGAAACTTCAGCCGCGCGCCACGCTGCAACACCACGTCGCCCTGCGCCGTTTCGCACCCGGCGTGGTTGACATACTCGCCGGGCTTCGGCGCTTTCGCCGTCGTCATCGCCGTGCCGTCCACCGTGCCGTGCTCCACCATCACCACCGCATCGGCGCCTTCCGGCATCGGTGCGCCGGTCATGATCCGGATACATTGCCCGGCACGGACTGTGCCGCCAAACATCTCCCCCGCGCGCACTTCGCCGATTATCTTCACCGTGCCCGGCATGTCGGCCGCGCGCACCGCGAAGCCGTCGCGAATGGAACGATCCACCGGCGGGTACGACCGGTCGGATAATACATCGCGCGCCAGCACGCGGCCGGCGGCTTCGGCCAGCGGCACCGTTTCAACGGCCGGGGTTTGGGCGCCCACGGTGTCCAGGACACACTGCCGGGCGGCGGCAAAGTCTAGAGCTTCCACTGCCTCCAGGATACCAGTGGCGCGATTCTCTACCATGAAAGTCTTTACCATGAAAGAGTGAACCACTGGACCTTGGAGCAGCAACGGGACGCGCTGCGCCGCCGCGAGATCTCCCCCGCCGAGCTGCTGCGCTCCCACCAGGAACGCATCGCCGCGGCCGACCCGCACTTGCGCGCCTTCGTGCGCGTCTTCGATGATCCCGCCGGCGGGGATGGCCCACTCGCCGGTGTTCCCGTCACCGTCAAGGACAGTTTCGACGTCGAAGGTTTTCCCACGCTCGCCGGCAGCCTCTACCGGCTCGGCCACAAAGCCGCCCGCGATGCGACGGCCGTCGCCCGCCTCCGCGCCGCCGGCGCCGTGATCCTCGGTAAAACCAATTGTCCGGAATTCCTGGCCAACTACGAGACCGACAACGCCATCACCGGCTGGACCGCCAATCCCTGGAACCGCGATCGCACCGCGGGCGGATCGAGCGGCGGCGAGGCGGCGGCCATCGCCGCGGGTTGTTCAGCCGGCGGCGTCGGTAGCGATGGGGGCGGCTCCATCCGCGTGCCCGCCCACTGCTGCGGCATTGTCGGACTGAAACCCACGCCGGGCCGCGTTTCCGCCGCCGGTCACTTTCCGGAGATCGCCCATCCCGGCGGGCTGCTCGGCGTCGCCGGGCCCATGGCGCGAACCGCGCGCGACGTGCGCATCCTCTTCCACGTCCTGGCCGGCTACGACCCGCGCGATCCGTTCTCCGCGCCCATTCCCCTGCGCGACGATCCGCCCCAGCGTCTCCGCATCGGCCTGCTCGAAGAACCAGCCGACCCCGCCATCACCGCCGCCGTCCACGCCGCCGCCAAAACGCTCACCGGTCTCGGCCACACCGTTGAACCCTTCGCCCCCCCGGGGCAGGGAACGCGCCGTCGCCGTCTGGGACTTTTTCTTCAATGTTCTGACCGATGAACTCAAACGCCAGGTCATCGCCACCGCGCCGGAAAAGGCGCATTGGACGGGCCTGGAACTGCTCCGCGAGCCGCCCGCAAAACCCTCCGGCCTGGAAGTGGTCACGCAACTGGCCGTGCGCGATAAAATGCGCATCGCCATGCTGGAGCAGATGGCCGATGTGCCGGTGCTGATCGGCCCGCCCTGCGCCATCCCCGCCTGGCGGAAACAGGAACGCCCCGGCCCGTTCGTCGAAAACATGGCCGCCGCCACGCCCTGGAATCTTTACGGGTTTCCCGCGATTGTCCTCCCCTTCGGCTTCACCCCGGATGGCCTCCCCGTCGGCATTCAGCTGGTTGGCCGCCCGTTCGAAGAGGAGGCGCTGTTAACTGTAGCCTGCCACTTGGAACAAGCGCGTGGCCCCTTTCCAGCGGCTCCCGTCCCGCCGTATGCCTAGAATGGAAGGAGGATGCACCGTTTCCTTGTTGCTTTCTCCCTGGCCACCCTCAGCATGCTGACCGCCGCCGAACCGCGCAAAATCTTCGACTATCCCTACCAGCAGCACGACTTCCCCAACGGGCTGCGGCTGGTCACCGTCCCCACGGACTATCCCAACATCGTCGCCCTCTACGTCGTCGTCAACGTCGGTTCGCGCAACGAAGTGGAAGCGGGCAAAAGCGGCTTCGCCCACTTCTTTGAACACGTCATGTTCCGCGGCACCAAGAAGAATCCGCCGCAGAAGCGGGACGCCACCATGAAGGCCGCCGGCGCAGCCACCAACGCCTTCACCAGCAGCGACCTGACGGCCTACCACGCCACCTTCTCCAAGCAAGGCCTCGCCTCCATCCTCGAACTCGAAGCCGACCGCTTCCAGAATCTCGACTACTCCGAATCCGTCTTCCGCACCGAGGCCCTCGCCGTCAACGGTGAATACAACAAGAACTCCGCCTCCCCCACCTCCAGGCTCAGCGAGAAGATACAGGACACCGCCTTCGATGTCCACACCTACAAGCACACCACCATGGGCTTCCTGGCCGACATCAAGGTGATGCCCGATCAATACGCCTATTCCAAGCAGTTCTTCGACCGCTTCTACCGGCCCGAATACACGACGATCCTCGTCGTCGGCGACGTGCAGCCGGACGCCGTGAAGGCGCTGGTGGAGAAGCACTGGGGCGGCTGGAAACGCGGCAGCTACACCGCCGCCGTCCCTGTCGAGCCCCCGCAGAAGGGCGAACGGAAAGGCACAGTCGAGTGGCCCGTCGCCACGCCGCCGTGGCTCGCCGTTTCCTATAAAACTCCCGCCTATACCGATACGGAGAAGGACTCCGCCGCTCTCGACATCATCAGCGCCCTCGGCTTCGGCCCCGCCTCGCCCGCCTATCAGCGGCTGGTGCTGCAGGAGCAGAAAGTGGATATGATCGGCGGCGATGCGGACTCACAGGTGGATCCAGGGCTCTTCACCGTCTATTCTCGTGTGAAGAAGGAACAGGACGTCGACGCCATTCGTGAGTCCGTCATCTCCACCTTGAACGGGTTCAAAGATACGCTGGTGGAGAAAACGCGCCTGGACGCGGTGAAGAACAATCTGCGCTACCGCTTCGCCTTGTCGATGAACAACAGCGAATCGATCGCCCGGGCACTGGCCAGCGCTATCGCCCTTCGCCGCACGCCGGAGACGCTCAATCGCCTCTACGCGCTCTACGATCAGATCACCCCGGAAGACCTCCGCGAGGTCGCCCGCAAATATTTCGTGGCCGATGGCCGCACCGTCGTCACCCTCTCCGGACCGAAAGCCAAATGAAGAAGCTTGCCCTTTCTCTACTCCTCATGACTGCCACCTTGCCCGCCATGGAAGTCGTGGCGATGCCCGGTCAATCGCCGCTCATTCAGTTTCGCTTCGTCTTCCGTGCCGGCTCGGTGAACGATCCCAAGGGCAAGCCCGGCGCCGCCGCGTTCACCGCCGCCATGCTCTCCAACAGCGGCACGAAAACGCAAACGTACCAGCAACTGCTCGACGCTTTCTATCCCATGGCCTCCGGCTTCGGCGACCAGGTGGACAAGGAGATGATCGTCTTCTCCGGCACCACGCACGTCGACAATCTGGAGATCTACTACGGCCTCGTGCGCGATATGCTGCTCGCCCCCGGCTGGCGCGAGGACGACCTGAAACGTGTCCGCGACGATCAGAAAAACGCACTCCGCCTGGCCCTGCGCGAGAACAACGACGAAGAACTCGGCAAGGAAGTGCTCTACAACGTGCTCTTCAAGGGACATCCCTACGAGCACTATGCTCTCGGCACGCTCACCGCCATTGAATCCATGTCGATGGCCGATCTGCAGGCCTTCTACAAAGCCCACCTCACGCAAGCCAACCTCACCATCGGTGTCGCCGGCAAGTACCCGGCTGGCTTCGTGGAACGCCTGGAAAAAGACTTCTCCGTGCTGCCCGCGGGCAAGCCCTCCACGGTGAAACTCGCGCCCGCCACCCAGCCCACTGAAACCCACGTCACTATCGTCCAGAAGAAGACCCGCGCTGTCGCCTACTCCTTCGGCTTCGTCACCGGCGTCACGCGCAACCATCCGGACTTCGCCGCGCTCCTCGTCGCCAATACCTGGTTCGGCCCGCACCGCTCCAGCGGCGGCAATCTCTATCAGCGCATGCGCGAAATTCGCGGTCTCAACTACGGCGATTACTCCTACATCGAATACTTCCCGCGCGGCATGTACCAGTTCGAGCCCGACCCCAACCTCTTCCGCCGCAGCCAGATCTTTCAGGTCTGGATTCGTCCCGTGGAGCCGCCCACGGCCCACTTCGCCCTCCGCCTCGGCCTGTTTGAGTTGGAACGCCTCATCGACAAAGGTATCCCCGAAGCCGATTTCGAAACCACGCGCGACTTCCTCGCTTTGAATGTCAATCTGCTGATGAAGACCAAGAGCGCCGAGCTCGGCTATCTGATCGACAGCAAGGCCTACGGCATTTCTGAATACACCGCCTACATCCAGGCCGCGCTGAAAAAGCTGACCTACGAAGACGTGCAGAAGGCCATTCGCAAACACCTGCGCAAGGACCGCCTGCAGATCGTCGCCATCAGCGACAACGCCGAAGAACTGAAAAAACAGCTCCTCTCCGACGCGCCGTCACCCATGAAGTACAACTCCCCCAAGGCCGGCGACATTCTCGAAGAAGACAAGATCGTCTCCACCAAAAAGCTCGGCTGGAAGCCTTCTCAGATCACAATCGTTCCTGTCGAAGACGTCTTTAAATAAGCCCTTCGTCGTGGAACCGGTCGCACCCGATGCACAGGTTTTGATACTTGCTGCCATCAGGCCGCGTCACTGTCGATTCAGCCAGAAACCGCTCCACCGACCAGCCTTTCGATATCCCCATCCGCTCCGGGTGGCCCATCGATATGGCCTCGTACGCAGGGTGCCCCTGCAGCCGTTCCAGCATCGCTTCCAACGGCTCCTCCAACAACGAACCAATCGGCTTCTTCGTCTTCGCGCAGCACGGGTACACGTTCCCGTTCGGCTCCACGGAAACCTCAGAACCCTTCTGCTTATACTGCAAAAAGTTCAATCCGCCGGACCATTGATTGCAGAAATTGTCCGCAATCGTCGCCGTCGAAATGCCATTCGTCCAGGCCCGTCCGCGCGGCCACAACTGCCCGATCCACGTGCCCGGTTGCGCGCCAAAAAACTGGAAGTACGGGCCCGCGCCCTCGGCGTCGCCGGTCTTGTCGGCAATCTGTCCAAACGCCGTCATCCCCGCCGACTCAAACATGGCCGTCAACTTCGCCACCAGTGCCTGCTGCGCGCCGATCTGCTCCAGCCCTTCGTGGAACGAATCGATGCCGGAAACGGAAATCATCCAAACGTTCCGCGCCAGCAACTCCTCCACCATTCGCGGTCGCAGCGTATCGCCCGTGGTTTGCACAATCAGCTTCACACCGCCGCGGTCTTTGTACTTCGCGTGCAGCAACTCCAGTGCCGGGTACAGCACCGTCTCCCGCACCGGGTCCAGCAGAATCTCCCCGCCTGCCAATATGATTCGCCCCTGCTGCGGCTCCGGCCCCACGGTCGCGTCCAGATACGTCATCTGCTCCGGAAAATTCGCAATCACCTTCGCAAACGAACCCTGCGCGTCGTCCACCACCTGCCGCAACTCCTCGCCCGCATAGGGCCGGAAACGGTCTTCATAACAGTGGCGGCACCGCCGGTGGCATAGCCAGCTCATTACGTAATAAATCGATTCCACTCGTTATCCCCAGGTCGCGGTCGACCGCTTCTCAATCTTCGCCTCGTCCAGCACAATGCCGAAGCCCGGCGTCTCCGGCAGCGTCAGCTTCCCGTTCACCGGCTTCGGATCCCACTTCTCAAAGAAGTAGTAGCTGCTCATCTTGCTGATCAAATACTCCAGCAGCGGACACGTCATCGGGGACTGCGCCGCAATCACGTGCATCGCCGCATGCACGTTGTGCCCGTGCGGAATCACGTGCGCGTCGTAGCTCGACGCAATGTGGCAGATCTTCATCAACTCGCTGACGCCGCCGCACCACTCCGGGTCGGCCTGCACCACGCTGATCGCGCCCGCCTGCAAATACCGCATCACCTCGTAACGTCCATAGAAATGCTCGCCCGTCGCCACCGGAATGCTCGTCGCCCGCCGCAGGTTCGCGAAGCTCTCCAGCTTGTCCACGTGGAACGGCTCTTCAATCCACCGCGGCCGGTACTGCTCCACCTGCTTCGCCCACTGAATGGCGTAGTTGTAATCCCAGCCCATGAAGGCGTCAAACATCAGGTCCGCGTCCGGCCCCACCGCCTCGCGCAGCAACTTCACCATCTCCACATTCTTCCGCAGTCCGGCCGCGCCATCGCCCGGCCCCACCGGCATGAACCACTTCTGCATCCCATAGCCCTGCCGCTTCAGCTCGGTGGCGATGAGCCGCATCTTCTCCGGCTCCACGCTGTGGCCCAGGCAGCTGCCGTAGACATCGATTTCCTTGCGCGTAGGGCCGCCCAGGAGCCTGTAAACCGGCGTCGAGTAGTAGCGCCCGCGCAGGTCCCACAGCGCGTTGTCCACCGCGCTGATCCCCATCATGAAATGGCTCGACCGTGAATGCCGGTTGGACCGGAACATCTTGTCCCACACCGTCTCGCCCGCAAGCGCGTCCTTGCCGAT
>CAMATG010000321.1 GCA_945860645.1 Candidatus Sulfopaludibacter sp. SbA3
GGTTGCGAAATCCGGCTCGCCGGAATGGTCCTGTTCGGGAACGGCTGATTGCCATTCGCCGGATCCGTAATCGCCCGCGCCAACCCGGAGAAATCCCCTCGCCGCTCCGCCGCCGATGGCACATTTGCCGTCTGCGCACCCGGTGCCGAACGGTCGCGCGTGCCCTGATAGCTCACAAAGAAAAACGTCTTGTCCCGGATAATCCGCCCGCCAAACGTCCCGCCAAACTGGTTCCGTTTGAACGGCGGCACGGTGTTCGAAAAGAAGTTCCGCGCGTTCAGTTTGTCGTTCCGCAAAAACTCAAAAAGGCTCCCATGCCAATCGTTGGTGCCACTGCGCGTCACCGCGTTCATCAGCGCCCCGGCGTTGCGCCCATACTCCGCCGAATACGCATTCGTGTTGATCGAAAACTCCTCCAGCGCATCGGGCGGAGGAAACACGGCCGGCGAATTGAAGTACGGATCGTGATTGTCCCCGCCGTCCAGCACATAGTTATTCCCGTTCTGCCGGCTCCCATTGATCGAAATCGTATTGTTTTGCCCCTGCCCGCGGTCGGCCACCGCGCCCGCGCCCGGCACCAGGCGCTGCAAGTCCAGCGCATTCCGCCCATTCAGCGGCAACTCCACAATCCGCTTCGAATCGATCACTTCCTTCAACGTCCCCGAGCGCGTCTCCACCTGCACGCTCTCCGCCTGCACCGTCACGCTCTCGGCCACATCGCCGATCTGCAACGTAATCGGCACTTGCCGGTTCTCGTCCACCTGCACCCGGATCCCCGTCTGAACAAACTTCTTGAAGCCTTGCCGCTCCGCCGACACGGTGTAGGCGCCGATCGGCAACTGCGTCGCCACATAGTCGCCGCGCTCATTGCTGACGACACTCCGCGCCTGCCCCGTCTCCACCTGCAAAATGCGTACCGCCGTACCCGGTATCAGGCTGCCGCTCGCATCCGTCACCGTTCCATAGATCGTCACGCTTCCTTGCGCCAGCAAAGCCGCGGTCGCCAGTACCCCACAATACAAAAGCCTCATCATGGTGCCAGCTTATCAACTCAACCGGCCAAATAATACGCCACCAATTACCCCTCCCGCCCCAAAAACTCTCGCAACACATTCCGCGTAATCCCTGAAACCGCCTCATCCACGAACAGCGCCGCCACCCACGTAATCGACCCTACCGAAAACACCGCCCCGCCCCGCTCCCGCTCGTGCAGCACAATCTCCGATCCTCCCTCGTCCGGGTTCTCCCCCTTGGCCAGCAACACCGTGTTCGCCGGCGAATGCGCACTCCGCTTGTCCGTCTCGTGTCCCGATGCGCCCCCCGGAATCCGCTCGTGCAACGTCTCCTTCCCAAACAAATCCCCGTTTTGCAACCCCGTCCCCGCAAACACCCAATGATCAGCGTCCAGCACCTTGTACGGCGCCGCCGTCATAATCCCCGTCTCCGTGCAAACCACTCCCAATAGGTTCGCCTCGGACTCCAGTGTCCGGTGCATCCGGCTGTCGTAGACCACCGTCCCATCCGCCGACTTCCCGCCCATCTCCCCGTGCTCACTCTCCAAATGCGACAGGCACCGCATCGTTCCATCCGCCCCAAAAACAACCTCACAATTCAACCCATTCCCGCCCAGATACAGCAGCCGCCCGCCCCGCTCAAACACCCAGCTCTTCACCGCGAAATACATCTCCCGGCTCCAATACTCCGGGTGCACCGCGATGATCAAAATCTTGTACGCATCTAACGGCAACAGCCCGTCGTGCAGGTGCCCCTCGCCGTACAAATCGTAGTCAAACCCCTCCCGCTCCAGCCACCCATACAGCCGCCACTCGCCCGGCGTCTGCCCGCACTGCACCCGCCCCTGCACCGCGTCGGTCACCTTCGGGTCGTCGAATAGGTGGTTGTTCGGTTCCGGCCGGTCGAACGATAACGGCGAATACTCCTCGTCCTTCGGCCGCCACGTGCCGAACGGAAGCACGTTGTGATACCGGTCCAGGTCCTGCCGCGCATTCACCACCGGCGTCGCCGGCAACCGGTCGGCATTCACGTAATTACTCCGCCCGCCAAAGTTGTTATACGCGTTCCAAGTGTTCGTCGATGCCAACACCGCGATCGGCGCTTGCGGCGCGCGTGGTGCCACCACCCACGGAAAAGAAAACGCCCGTCCCGATGGCGTCCGGGCCCACAAATAGTACAGCCCGCTCCGCTCCGGAGCCACAATCGTTGGCGGCGCTGGATACCCGTCGCTGTTCCACTTCACGCCCGTCTGCGTGAAGTCGCAGTCCGGCAAAATCTGGCGGTTCGCCTGCGGGCCATGCTCGTCCAGCCACCCGATCATCGCCACGTACTCTTTCCTCAACCCATACCGCCACAGCGTCAACTGATACTGCTCCACCGCATGAATCCGGAACTCGGACGTCTCCCCGCTCCGCACCCACTTCGGCCACATATAGCCCAACAACCCATCCGCCAATAGCCTCAACTGCACCGGCGTGTCGCCAATCTCCACCGTCGAAGCCTTCGCCCCAAATCCCGCCTTCGCCAGCGTCACGCGGTATCGCCCCGCGGGCAGGTCACCCCGGATCGCCCCCCGCGGAGACGACCGCAGCACCGTCACCGCGCCATCGGCCAGCGCTTCAAATTCCGCCATCACATCCGGGATGGCCAAGTACATTTCGTCACTGACGTAGGCAAGTGGGCGCATGGTGGTTTTCGTTCCGCATTATGCCATGAAGTATGGTGGAAGGATTCCCGAGCCGCCCACCATGAAACTCTTCGCCGAACTGAACCGCGAACAAATCCGCGCCCTCGCCCCGGACTCCCTCATCGTCCTCCCCATCGGCGCCACCGAACAGCACGGCCCCCATCTGGCCACCGGCATGGACTTCCTCACCGTCGAATGGATCGCCCGCCGCGCCGCCGAAGTCGCCGGGGCCCACATCCCCATCGTTGTCGCCCCCACTCTCCCCTTCGGCTCCTCCCACCACCACTTCGTCTTCGGCGGCACGCTCTCCCTCTCCACGAAGACTTACTACCTCGTCCTCTACGAACTCGTCGAATCCCTCGTCCGCGATGGCTTCCAGCGCATCTTCCTGCTGAACGGCCACGGCGGCAACGCAGAGTTGATGCAACTCGCCGTCCGCGACATCGTCCTCGAACACCCCGTCCGCGCCGCCGCCGGCTCGTACTGGAACATCGCCTGGGACGCCCTCATCGCCGCCGACGCCCACCGCGGCCGCCGCCTCCCCGGCCACGCCGGCGATTTCGAATCGTCTCTGATGCTCGCCCTCCGCCCCGAACTCGTCGCCGCTGATCGCCCCCACCGCGCGCCCAGCGGCGACACCGATCCCCACTCCGCCCGCTCCACCTTCCGCGACGAACAGCACGGCGCCTGGAAGAAGATCGACGGCTACACCGACAGCCCCGCCGCCGCCGACGCCGCCCGCGGCCGTGAGCATCTCGATGTCATCGTCCGCGCCGTCGCCGACACCTGGGTCCGCTACTACAACGCCTGAGCGATTGAGGAGAAGGGGAGGGGCAGAGATGGAAATGCGCTCCAGCCCCCAGGCAACCACTCCGGGGACATCGCGGGCAGAACCCCCAACGAAATTCGGCCCGTAACCCAACGACAGAGGTGTCCCCCAAGACGCGCCGCGACCCGCAGAAGGCAGAAGGCAGAAGGCAGAAGGCAGAAAGGAAAAACTACACCACCCCCTGAGCCTTCCGGTGATCCCGCATAAAATGCCGCCGAATCCCATATAGCGCCAGCCCCGCCGTAGCCAAATACGCCAAACTCGTATAACCCATCAACCGCCCCACGCCAATCGTATCCCGAGCCATCCCGCCCAAAAACGGCGCAAAGCCGGAAACGGAAGCTCCAATCACATTCAACACCCCAATCGCCGACGCCCTCTGCGACGCCGGCACCACATCAAACGCCGCCGGCGCCTGATTACTCGAAATAAACCCCGCAAAGAATCCAAAGCTGATCGCCGCAATCCGAGTCGCCGCCAGCGTCGATCCTCCCCCCACCAGATAAATACACGGAGCCCCCGCCAACAACGCGATCAGCAACAACCAGAACCGCGCCGAGTTCACCCGCGAGGAATATTTATCCCCCGCAAAGCCCCCCTATACCAACCCCGCCACCGTCCCCAACGGCGGATACTCGCTCGCCTCAAACGCCGCCCGCGCCAACCCAATCCCGAACTTATCAAATAGAAAAGTCGGCAGCCACGAATACACCAGAAACAGCCCAAAAGTGGCCACCGAAACCACAATCGTAATGATCCGCAACGACGGAATCCGGAACAGTCCCGCGAAGCTGGAAAAGGTCGCCCCACCCCCCGCCGTCACCCCATGGAAATGCGGCGGAACCGACGACAAAAACCGCCATAACGGAATCGCAAACGCCAGCCCCAAGCCCCCCAGAATCCAGAACGATGCTCGCCAATGAAACCGCTCCGCGATGAACCCGCTCAACGATCCGCCAATCGCCACCCCCGCCATCTGGCTGCTCGCAAAAATCGCCACCGCCCGCGATCGCGTCGAAGGCCCATGCGCATTCGCCATCAACGCGTAAGCCGCCGGCATAAAGAACGATTCCGAAATCCCCAACAGCCCCCGGCACACCAGCAGCATCGTCCCATTCACCGCAAAGCCCGATAACACCGTAATCGCGCTCCACAACGCCAAGCTCCCCGCCACCAGCATCGTCCGCGGCCACCGGTCCCCCGCAATCCCCGCGAACGGCGAACACGCCCCATACACCCACAAAAACAGCGCCCCGTTCAGCCCCAGCACCGTGTTGCTGAACCCGAACTCCTTCTGCAACGCCGGAAACAGCGTGTACACCACCTGCCGGTCAGCGTGGTTCAGCACGTAGGCAACCCACAGGAACGCAATCAGAATCCACTCCGGTCCGATCGCCGCCCGCTTCGTCATCTGGAGAATGTACCAGTTTCGCGTTCTATGATGTACAACATGGTCGACATCCATAGCCACTTCTGGGAGTACCCCAAACACTTCTCCGACGACTTCAAACGCCAGGCCGCCCGCGCCCGCGGCGACGTTGAAGTCGATCTCACCGTGCGCTGGGATGAGTACCAGGCCACCGCCGCCGGCTGCGAAAAAACCGTCGTCTTCGGCGGCAAGGCCAAGCTCTCCGGCCTCTGGGTGCCGGACCGCGAAGTCGCCGCCTACGTCGCCACCCACCCCGATCGCCTCGTCGGTTTCCTCTCCCTCGACCCCACCCAGCCCGGCTGGCACGACGAACTCATCGAGGGCCACCAGGACCTGAAGCTAAAGGGCATCAAGCTCCTCTCCATGTACGCCGGCTTCTTCCCCAACGACCGCCGCTTCGACTATCTCTGGGAATACGCCACCCGCCACGGCCTCCCCGTTCTGCTCCACACCGGCACCACCTTCGTCGCCCAGGCCCCGCTCGAATGCACCCTCCCGCGCCACCTCGATGACGTCGCTGCCCGCTTCCCCGACGTCAAAATCATCCTCGCCCATTTAAGCCATCCCTACGAAGGCGAAAGCGTTGTCACCATCCGCAAACACCCCAACGTCTACGCCGATTGCTCCGCCCTCCACTACCGCCCCTACCAGCTCTACAACTCGCTCATGCTCGTCCAGGAATACGGCGTGTGGGACAAAGTGCTCTTTGGAACCGACTACCCCTTCACCACCGTCCAGGCCAGCCTCGACGGCATGCGCGGCCTCAACAACATGCTCGAAGGCACCAATCTCCCCCGCCTCAACATGGACAAAATGGAGCGCATGTTCGCCCGCGATACGCTCGCCCTCCTCGGCATCGACGCCTGATCCATGCCGCAACTCATCCACAATTACGCGGACATCGACTTCGCCCGCCCCGGCAAACATCACTACCAAATCGCCTTCCACCTCGATGGCTCCTGGGGCTACTCGCTCGTCCCTCTCACCGTCATCAACGGCGCCCGCGGGACAAACCCCAACGGCATCCTCTGCTTCGGCGGCACCCACGGCAACGAGTACGAAGGCCAGGTGGCCCTCAAACGCCTCTGCCACGACCTCGACCCCGAACACCTGTCCGGCCACATTATCCTCATGCCGCAGCTGAGCGAAAGCGCCTGCGTCGCCAACCAGCGCACCTCCCCGCTCGATGGCGTCAACATGAACCGCGCCTTCCCCGGCAATCCGCGCGGCACCCTCTCCGCCCGCATCGCCCATTTCGTCAAGACGCAGGTCTTCCCCCATGGCCGCGTCGTGCTCGACATTCACTCCGGCGGCATGGAAGGTGCCTTCCCCTACTGCACCTCCTTCCACCCCATTGCCGACCCCGCCCAGCGCGCCGAAATCGCCACCGTCTCCCGCCTCTTCGATACCGGCTTCGCGCTCATTTACGCCAGCACCATGGCCTCCGGCCTCCTCACCGATGAAGCCGAAGTCGAAGGCAAAATCGCCATCGGCAGCGAACTCGGCGCCGGCGCCTCCACCGATCGCCAGGGCGTCCGCCACGCCTACGAAGGCGTCAAAAACGTACTCCGCCACTACGGCCTGCTCGATGAGCCCGTCCAACCCATCCGCCCCCCGGGCGCCGAGCCCACCCGTCTCATCCGCGCCGACAAGCTCGACGCCTACATACCCGCCCCCAGCGATGGCGTTTGGGAACCCGTCGTCGCCCCCGGCCAGGCCGTCGAACGCGGCGAACTCCTCGGCCGCCTCCACGATTTTTCAGACCACGCATCCGCGCCAACAGAGATCCACGCCCCACGCACCGGCTGGGTCGCCATGCTGCACCTGAGCGCCCGGCCCCGCCGAGGCCAGACGCTGTTCGTCATCGCCGAATCCGTGGATTGGAGCGAACTCATCCCGTGAAGATTACCAACGTCGAACTCTTCGTCCTCAAAGCCGAAGGCCTCTACAACAACCCCGAAGGCGCCGAAGAACCGCTCGGCCCCACCTACATGGGTATCGTCAAAGTCACGACTGACGCCGGCATCTGCGGCTACTCCGACATGGAGACATCCGCCCCCGTCGCCCGTGCCTGCATCGATTCGCCCAAGTGGAGCGACGCCGAGGGCATGGAGTTCATGGACGGCTTGAAGTCGCTCCTCCTCGGCCAAAACCCATTGGAAGTCGAGCGCCTCTGGTACCGCATGTATCGCGGGACAATCTACTTCGGCCGCCGAGGCGCCGCGCTCCAAGCCATCTCCGCCATCGATATCGCCCT
>CAMATG010000322.1 GCA_945860645.1 Candidatus Sulfopaludibacter sp. SbA3
GCCGCTGCCGCGGATTCCGCCGGGGCGCGGACGGGCGGGGGTGGATTTCCGGTATAAGGCGTTTAGTTTGGCGCCGGAGCTGGTGTTGGCGCGGCGGCAGTCGTTGGTTTTCCCGACGGAGACTGAGACAGCTGGGTATGTGACGGCGAATGTGCGGGCTTCGTATACGCTGGCGCGGCAGCACACGGTGCATCTGTTTTCGGTGAACTGGTTCAACGCGAACAATGCGTATTACCGGAATCACCTTTCGTTTATTAAAGACGCCGCGGCGGAGATTGGGCGCGGGGTGGCGGTGAGTTACAACTTGCGGTTCTTTTAGGTTCTGAGGGTTTCGGCTGGGTTTAGAGAGGCCGCGCACCGGCAGCGCGAACGAGGTGCACTGCCTGCAATGCCTCCCGCAGCGGAGCTGATCGAACGACTAAAAGACATCTCAGAGCGGCGCATTACGAAACCAGAGACTGTCCGCATTTCGGAATCGCCGATCTTGCAAGTGCTTCTCGCGGAAGGCACAGGCGTGGTTGATCCGCTTTTGAAAGTACTTGATCACGACCAACGGCCGAAAGACGCCTAACGGTACTTCAGGAGCTTTTTTGCGGATGGCTACACCGTCCTTGTGTGGTGTGGGCGGCTTCCGATGGGAGAACCCGGCCGGGCGGCGTGACGAGCGCGTCCAGACAAAGCTCCTGTCTCCAGACCAACGGGCGTCCGATTCGCGGGCGAACGACAAGACCGATGGGCTGGATGCAGCCCGAGGTTTTGCGCACGGCAAACAAGAACCGCGCAGCCGCCGCAGGAGGCGGGCTTCGGGACGACGGGACTCCATCCGTATTGGAGTTTCATCGGAGTTGCGCGCGAGGCGAGTCCAGGAATCGAAGTCGAACTGGGGCAGTGACGTGGCCGGGCCTGTACTTCGCCACAGCGTGCGTAGGGAAATTCGCACAAGCCGGCGCTCGTTCGGCGACGGGGCTGTTCGTTGTTGTGGACGTTGAAATTATTTTGATTTCGCCGCGGCCCCTCCGTACCTCCACCTGCGCTTAGAGGTGGAGCGGAAATTACCGCGGAGGAAAATAAAGTGTTCACCAAAACAGCGATCGTTTTCGTGTTTCTATTGTTCGGAAGTATCGGATTCGGACAGGCGAATAATGCAATAGCGGATCGTACTGCCAAAGTCGAATTCGCTGGGGGTGCCGTTCCGCATCTATCCCCGTCGCAACGCGAAGAAATGCACTCGGTTGTCCGGGAGTACCTGCTCGCTAACCCGGCCATCGTCCGCGAAGCGCTGCAGGCGCTGGCGGCGCGGGAAGAACAGGCTCGCGTCCGGAAACAGAGCGAGGCCATCCTTGCCCGAGCATCCGCACTCACGGAGGATACCCAGTCGCCCAGCTACGGTAGCGCCAAGGCCGACGTCACCATTGTCGAGTTCCTGGACTACCGGTGCACCTACTGCAAGCGAATCTCACCCATTCTCACGGCCCTCGTTGACCGGGATCCCAACGTCCGCATCGTCTTCAAGGAACTTCCCATCCTTGGACCCGATTCGCTGTTCGCCGCCCGCGCCGCACTCGTTGCGCATCGTCGCGGCAAGTACATGGCCTTCCACAAGGAGTTGATGGCCGCGCCGGAGTTAACGCCAACTGCGGTCGCCGAGATTGCTACACGGATTGGAATCGGTGACGGTTTTCTTGCGGCCGTGGAAGATCCCGCCATCACCGATCTGATCCAACGCAACAGTGTGCTGGCCAATGACCTGGAAATTGGCGGCACTCCCGCGCTGGTCATTGGCGACCGCCTGATCCCCGGCGCCTCCGATGTGGAGACGCTGGCCATGTATGTGGCTGCGGAGCGAGCCCGTTCTCGCGGGGCCAAGGGCAACTTAGCCGCCGCCCAACAGGAATTATCGCCGGGCCGCAATTAAAGAAATTGACCTTGCGCGTCCGCGCTCCCCATCGGGGACCGTCCCCGCCCCGGTGCGTCACGCCAGAGGCCGTCAGCCATGTTCATGGCCGCGGCAGGAGGCGGATCGCGTTTCAACATAACCGGCCGGAATGAAGCCGGCCGCTGATTTAAGGAAGGAGCATGTCATGTCTGCAAAGTCGTTTTTCACGCGGTTGGCGCTCGCGCTCGGGAGTTTTCTGGTCCTGGCGCCCACTGTTAGTGCGGAGTTCTGTTGGAGAGAATCGTACGGTCGCGGTGTCGGTACGATCCCGACGCGCTGCGGTCCCGGACAGGAGAATCAGTCTGGCCTCTGCTATGGCGGTTGCCAGGCGGGGATGAACGGCGTAGGCCCGGTGTGCTGGGGCACGTGCCCGGCCGGCTATACCGATCACGGGGTGGGCTGCACGAAGCCGGGACCCTACGGCCGCGGCGCCGGCTACCCCTGGAAATTTGGCGATGCGTTGAATGACAGTGGAATGATGAGCCGCTGCGAAGCCGACCACGGCCGTGGACGCTGTGAGAAGAATGGCGCGATGGCCTACCCCAAATGCAAGCCGGGCTTTCACAACGTCGGTTGCTGCACCTGCTCGCCGGACTGCCCCTCCGGCTTCACAGATACCGGGATCGCCTGCACCAAGCCCAGCTACGGTCGCGGAGCCGGCACCATTCCCACTTCCTGCGACGGCGGCGCGTCCTATGACGCCGGCCTCTGCTACACCAGTTGCCGGGGCGGCTATTCCGGAGTTGGTCCTGTTTGCTGGGGCCAATGCCCGGCGGGCTGGGTGAACTGTGGCGCGGGTTGCGCGACGTCTTCTTCGGAATGCGCCGGTGCGATCACGGATCAGGTGGTATCGGTATTGGACGTCGCCGCCAATATTGCGCTTACTGTCGCGACTGGTGGTAGCGGCACGGCGGCTAAGGCCGCTGTCACCACCTCGGCCAAGTCGGCCGCGCGGCGCGCATCGAGCGGGATATCGAAGGCGGCCGCCAAGAAGAAGATGCGTGAACTGGCGGACGAGGCGCGCCAGACGCTCACGGAGAAGCAGATTGAGATCATGTCGAGCATGGCGGCAGGCGAAGATTTCGATCCCTATGAACTGGACCCGACGGGTATCGCGATGATCGTCAAGGCTTACAACAAGCCGCTCTGCGCGGGAGGAGGCCGGGCCGGAAATGGAGGAGGAAATCCTGCTCCGGCGCCCCCACCCGCCGGCAATTTTGAAGGCCAGTTGCTGCGCGATCCCTCGACGGGCGGCGTCTACTTCATCATCCAGGGACGCCGGCGTCACATTCCCGATCCGGCCACCTTCGCTGCTCTGGGATTCGATTGGGGACGTGTCCGCGACATGCCTGGAGTGACGAGCATGCCCGACGCCGGCCCCTATCCTAGGCTGCCTGGCAATCTCATTCGCAATCCCTCGAACGGCGGCGTCTATGTGTTGACGGGTGGGGTAAAGCGTCACGTCCCGGACCCGAACACGTTCGCCGCGATGGGTCTGCGCTGGGAGAATGTCCGGGACTTGTCGCCCAACATCTTCGGCGCTATCCCCGACGGAGCGCCCATGCCGAGGAGATAAGCGAATGGCTCTGCCGAGCGGCGCTCACCCGCCGCTCGGCAGCTTGGTTCCCGTTGGTGGTTATCGGCAAGATTTCCGGTAAAGGCTCTATTCGGTCCTGAGCGTGTCGGCTGGATTGAGAGCGGCCGCGCGGCGGGCGGGGAGCCAGGCGGCGGCGATTCCGATAGCGGCCAGGATGAGGGAGGACACGAGCCAACCGCGGGCGTCCCAGCCGATGGGGGCTTTGTCGATGCGGAGCAGGTTCCCGATGAGGACGGAGGCGGGTAGGGTGAGAGTGGCGCTGCAGAGGACGGCGAGAACGGCCCAGCGAATGGAGCTGTAGGCGAGACGGCGGGGGGAGGCGCCGAGGGCGGCGCGGATGCCGAGTTCGCGACGCAGTTCGACGAAGGTTGCCGCGAGGCTCGATGCGAGGCCGAAGACGACGACGAGGGTGGCGGCGGCGGCGAAGAGGCCGAGCAGCCAGGCGAGGAGGCGGAGATTGACGATGGATTGTTCGACGCGGGCGGAGAGCGGGGTCAGGCTGACGGCCTGGGTGGCGGGATCGACAGACCAGACGGCATTGCGCACCGGGGCGAGAAGGGCGGCGGCGGGGAGCGAGGAACGGACGAAGTACTGAAAGCCTTCGAAGGCCATTTGGGTGGAACTGATGAGGATTTGTGGTTCGGTCTCGGCGCCGAGTTCGCGGTTGCGGGTGTTGGCGACTACGCCGATGATTTGGTGTTCGGTGTAGGGTTTGGCGGCGAAGCCATTATAGAAAGAGAAGCGGAGGCGGTGGCCGAGGGGGTCGGTACCGGCGGGAAGGTAGCGATCGGCGAAGGCCTGATTGACGAGGGCTACTTTGGGAGTGGTGAAGCGGTCGGAATCGGCAAAGGGCCGGCCGCGGCGCAGTGGGATCTCGAGCAGCGGCAGGGCTCCGGGGCTGGCGACGCCGATGGCGGCGGTGTGTTGTTGTTCCTTGGGTGTGGCTTCGCTATCGAGTAAAAAGCGGGTACGGCCGCGGCTGAGGGGAATCGACGTGCCGCCGGCGGCGGATTGGACGCCGGGGATGTTGGTCAGCCGCTCGATCACCTGCTGGTGGAAGGCGATCATCTTTTCGTCGGTGTTGTATTTCGATTCGGAAATGCCGATGCCGGAGACGAGGATCTGATCGGTGCGGAAGCCGGGGTCCGCCTGGAGGAGTTGGAAGACGTTGCGGCCGATGGTGATGCCGGCGTAGGAGAGGGTTCCGGTGAGGACCAGTTGGGCGGCGGCGAGCACGAGGCGAACGCGCGCGGCGGAGCGACTGGTGGAGGTGCGGCGCAGGACGAGGAGGGGTGCGAGGCCGGCGCAGAGGCTGGCGCCGAGAGCGAGCGACACGATGGCGGTGATGGCGGACGGGTTGAGGCCGGCCTTTTGCCAGAGTTCAAACAGCGCGAGTTGGTCGGAGAAGAGGGGCGCGGTTCGCAGAGCGTCGAGAAACCAGGCACAGCCGAGCAGGCCGACGGCGGCGGCGACGAGGCCGAGCAGGAGCACCTCGGCGAGGAGTTCGAAAGAGACGCGGCGCCAGCTGGCGCCGAGGGCGAGTTGGACGGCGATGCGTTGGCGTTGACGGAGGCAGTGGGCAAACCAGATGCCGCCGGCGTTGGCGATTGCTATGAGGACAAGAACGAGGATGGCGGCAAGCAACCAATTGAGCAGGCGCCAGCGATCGCCGAGGAGAGCGGTGGAGAGGCTGGTGGCGAGGAATTGCACGCCGGTATTGGTGGCGGGAAAGCGGGTGGCGAGCGAGTTGGCGCGGGCGTCTAGCTGGGATTGGAAGCGGCCGCGGGAGGTGCCGGGTTGAAGGCGGGCGACGACGCCGAGTCCGCCGGGGCCGTGGGGGCCGAGGTAGGTAGCGCGGTCGAGGGGGATGTAGATGTCGGGGCTTTGGCCCTGGTGGGGGAAGGCGAAGGCGGCGGGGAGGACGCCGGCGGGGCGATAGGGGACGGCGTTGATCCAGACGGTGCGGTTGGATAGGTTGGGGTCGGCGTTGAGGATACGGCGCCAGGCTTCGTGGGAGAACCAGACCGCAGATTGATTGCCGGCGAGTTCATGGAGGCGGGATAGGGGTTCGCCCTGGGCGACGTCGAGGCCGAGGGTACGGAAGAAGTCGCCGGTGACCTGTTGGGACAGGACTACTTCGACGTGGCCTTGCTTTTCGGTTTGGAGGCCCCAGGTGCGGGGGGAGAAGGCGGCGATGGATTCGACGGAATCGCTGCGGAGTTCTTCCATGTCGGCCCAGGTGAGGCCGTTTCGTTCTCCGCGATTTGCGGTTTCGATGGCGACGATCCGGTCGGCATCAGGGAACGGCAGGGCGCGGGTGATGAGGGGGAGGGCGATGGCGATCCAGGCGCCGGCGATGGCGGTGGCGGCGGCGACCACAGCGATGAAGGAGAGGGACGTTCGCCAGTCGCGGATTCGGTGGCGGAGGGCGAAGCGCATCCTTGGATTTTAGCGGAGGGGGCGGGGCCGCGTGCAGAACCGCGTTGGACCGTGATTTGCTGTTTGGGTGAGAATGATGCGGATCGGAGTGGCGTTGTGGGTGGCCGGTTGTGTGGCGGCGGGGGAGGCGGAGGCGGTGCGGCAGCTGCTGGCGGCGACGCCGGGGTGTGCTGCGGGGGTCTTGCGGCAGGGACGGCGGGTGTTTGCGGGTGCGGCTGGGAGCGGGCTTTCGGCGGCGACACCGATGTACCTGGCGTCGGTTTCCAAGCAGTTTACGGCGGCTGCGGTGTACCGTTTGGCGGAGCAGGTGCGGATCCGGCTGGAGGAACCGATTGCGGTTCGGATTCCGGAGTTGGGCGCGGGGGCGGGTGGCGCCACGGTGCAACAGCTGTTGCATCATACGAGCGGATTGCGGGACTACGGGGCGCTACAGGAGGTGATGGGGTCGCGGGAGAATCTGGACAATTTGGGTGTGGTGCGGCTGCTGGCGCGGCAGGGGGCGTTGAACTTTGCGCCTGGCACGGAGTATGCGTATAGCAATTCGGAGTATGTGTTGTTGGGGCTACTGGTGGAGCGGGTGAGCGGGGTTGGGTTGCGCGAGTTTGTGCGGCGGGAGTTTGGTGTGCTGGGAACGGATGGCGGGGCGGCGGTGCCGCGGACGATGGGGGACGGCGGGCTGTATGGGAGCGTGGATGAATTGCTGGGGTGGGTGGGGAGGTTGGAAATGCCGGATGCGCCGGAGTTGCGGCGGATTCAGGTGCGGGGGCGGTTGCGGTCCGGGGAGAGGTTGGCCCATGCCTCGGGGCTGTTTTGGGGGCGGTATCGGGGGCATTGGACGATTTCGCACAATGGGGTGGCGGCGGGATTCAGTGCTGATTTGGTTCATTTCCCGGGGGAGCGACTTTCGGTGGTTTGCCTTTGTGAGGGGAAAGATTTGAGCGCGACGGAGGTGTCGCGACGGGTTGCTGACGTTTATCTGGGGGCCGGTGGGCGGGCGCCTTTGCTCCCGGCGGGACGGGGGTTGGAGGGGAAGTGGATCTCGCGGCAGGGGTTTGTGATGACGGTGCGGGGCGAGAGTGTGTCGTTGGGCGGGGCGGAGTATTCGCGGCCGGGGTTGTTGGTTTTGCGGCCGCGGGGACGCGATGGGGTGGACGTTGGGTTTGCAGGGGACCGGATGACGCGGTTTCGC